>NZ_JANLOG010000134.1:0-40517 GCF_025466205.1 Pseudomonas sp. 13B_3.2_Bac1 | reverse complement strand
CGGGATTCTTGTTTCAGGGTTTTGCCAGAGCATTCTCAAGGCCGGAAACGACAACGGCCGACCCGAAGGTCAGCCGTTGCTCGACAATAGTTGCGCTGAATCAGTTAAGACGATAGCGATTGCGCACCTCCTGCTTCACGCCCCAGCCCTCGATGATGCCGCCCAGCGGCTCGACCACGGCAGAAAATCCCTGCTCGAAATCGCCAATGTCGTCATACGTTGCGTACATCACTTTGCTCAGTTCCAGCGACCAGGCGCCATCGTCGCGCGCACTGACCTGAGCATTGATGGATTCACCACGGAATTTACCTGCCGCCCTGCGCGCCCGCTCCTCGTCCGGGAAAATGGCGTAGAACTCGATGGGATGGAACCGGGAAAAGTCGAAACCGCCTTCTTTCATGCGGCGCAGTACGTTGCTGCTGATGTCTTCTTGATAGGCTGTGCTCATGAAACGTCCCCCTCGCATAGATGGATAGACTTTCCGTATTCCCGCCCCGGGCCTTACAGGCCGAAGTGCATCGGCAACAGGGTTGCCGGCGGGAAACAAGCATGTAGCTGACAAGACCAGACCTTAGCGATTGTTTCGCTGATCTCGCTTGCAGAGTAGCCCCAAGACAGAGGCGCTGCCAAGGCCTGGTACTTCAAGTGACAGGAAGAATTTCAGATTGGAGTGATGCTGCGGATTTCGATGCTGTTCTGGGCTTTCAGATTTTTCGCACCTGCATCCGGGGTTCGCCCTTCCAGATCATTCATATCCAGTTCGGCGGCCACCGGCAGGAGCCGTTCCTTGATCAGGCGTGCAGCCTCGTCGTCGCTGGGGCATTCCGCGCGCTCGAACACCTCATCGACAATTTCACCATGATCGTCCACGAAAGTGACTTTCCACTTTTGCATCGGTGCCTCCTCGATCAAACCCGCAAATGGGCTTACTTCTATCTCGACTTTTGGCGAGATTGATCGTTCAAAAGGATTGCAGCAGACGAACATGAAAAAAACATCATTTTCATGGCTGGAAAAATTGTGTGGCGAGGGAGCTTGCTCCCGCTGGGCTGCGAAGCGGCCCCAAAATATTTAGCGATCGCAGACTTTGTGAGTGCTGCGCACTCAAGCGGGAGCAAGCTCCCTCGCCACAAGGACTCCATCGACCTGGTCAGTCGTTGCTTGGCTTGTTGATCGCCTGCAGCACGTACTGTGGCAACGCGAACGCGCCGATGTGGATTTCCGGGTTGTAGTAGCGGGTGACGATGCCGCTGCCGATGAAGCGCTGTTGCAGGGTTTCACGGCTCAGCTTGCGGTAGGCCGGATTAGTCGAGCCCCAGGCGAAAGTCATCGAACCGCCGATGTAGGTCGGCACGGCCGCCTGATAGAAGTGCCAGTCCGGGAACAGGCTGCGCAGGCGACCGGCAGTGGTTTTGACTTCATCGATCTGCATGAACGGCGTGCCGTTCTGAGTCACGAGGATCCCGCCTTCGTTCAGGCAGCGGTGGCACGCCTGGTAGAAGTTCTCCGAGAACAGCACTTCGCCCGGGCCGATCGGGTCGGTGGAGTCGGAAATGATCACGTCGAATTTTTCCGTGGTGGTGGCGACGAAACGCATGCCGTCGTCGATCACCAGGTTCAGCCGTGGGTCGTCGTAGGCGCCCTTGGAGTGGTTCGGCAGGAATTCCTTGCACATGTCGACCACGGTGCCGTCGATCTCGACCATGGTGATGTGCTCGACGCTCGCGTGTTTGGTCACTTCGCGCAGCATGCCACCGTCGCCGCCGCCGATGATCAGCACGCGCTTGGCGGTGCCGTGGGCGAGGATCGGCACGTGGGTGAGCATTTCGTGGTAGATGAATTCATCGGCTTCGGTGGTCTGGATCACGCCGTCCAGCGCCATTACCCGACCCATGCGCGGGTTCTGGAAGATCACCAGGTGCTGGTGTTCGGTGCGCACTTCGTGCAGCAGTTTTTCCATGCGAAAACGCTGGCCGTAGCCTTCGTAGAGGGTTTCCAGGTACTCGCTGGTCTTGGTGACGGTCATGGTCAAGTGCTCCGATGAATGCGCGGGCGTCAATCGTGGAAACGATTGCCCGGGAAAGGCGCGCATTCTACGTTGCTGAAGATGACAGGTCGAACCTTCCTCCGACAGGGCACACTCTGAAGCTAACGCAAGACCAATGTGGGAGCGGGCTTGCTCGCGAAAGCGGAGTGTCATTCAACCTGTGTTTCGACTGAACAATCGCCTTCGCGAGCAAGCCCGCTCCCACAGGGGATCAGCGTGTTTTCGGGAAAGCGTCAGATCCGCACATTGCCCCGCGGCCCGGCAATTGCCCAGATGATCAGGCCCAGCACCGGCAGGAGGATGATCAGCAGGACCCAGAGGATTTTCATCCCGGTCTCGGCCCCGCTTTTCAGCACGTTGATGATGGCCCAGATGTCGAGGGCAAGGATGATCAGGCCAATCAGACCGTTGAACGTGGAACCCATGGTGTCGCTCCAGAATAGTGGCATGCACTTTTAGGATAGACGGTCGCGCGCAGGGTTCCCTTTTATTGCGTTCAAACGTGAACGGCGACCTTCAACGCTTCCAGCGACGGCGCGGCAGCGATACCGACTTCAGCGCACAGTTCCAGCACTCGCGGCACGTCGTTGCCGTAGACCAGTACCACTTGCAGCTCGTCGTCGAGCAACTGGCTGAAATTCATCAACGTGTAACCGCCGTTTTCCTTGTTCAGGCTGCTCATCTGCACCTGGATGCGGTTAAGCGCGGTCAGCGCTTCGGTCTTGGCCAGTTGTTTGGGCTTGAGGTTGAAATCCACGCCCGGGCCGAACGAGGCGACGATCTGCGCGAACAGGTCAACGTAGGTGTCGGCCTGGAACAACACGGTTTCCGGCAGACTGCCGACCACGACCCACTCGCCCAGCGGGATCGGGAAGGTGTCGTCGTAGTTGATGTCCGGGTTGGCCGCCAGAAAGGCTTCGGCATCGGCGTAGGCCTGCGCGGCTTCGTCGGCCACATTCAGGATCTCGTCCTCGCCCATGCAGCCGGAGCTGATTTTGCTGATGAGTTCGACGAGTGCGGCTTTCATGAGAGCGGATCCTGTGGAAGGTTGAATTCGAGGGCGCGGAGAATAGCGCACAAAGCAAAAGATCGCAGCCTGCGGCAGCTCCTACAGGTTCCGCGTCCATTTGGCGAACGAATGTGAGACCTGTAGGAGCTGCCGCAGGCTGCGATCTTTTGACTTATCAGGCCAGCAGTTTTTCCAGCTGCGCCGTGGTATCGACCGCGCCCATGGTGCGGGCCGCATCCAGCGCGGTGATGCCGTTGGCATCCTTGGCCTTCGGATCCGCTCCCTTGCTGATCAGGTAATCGACGATTTCCACGCGATTGAACATCGCCGCCATCATCAGCGCGGTGCGGCCATCGAAGGACGAACCTTCGATCTCGGCGCCCGCTTCCACCAGCGCCTTGACCACGGCCAGATCGCCCTTGAACGCCGCGCCGGCAATCGGGCTCTGGCCGTTGCCGTTACGCAGTTCCGGGTCGGCCTTGTGTTTGAGCAGCACCTGCACCGCGTCGACGTGGCCGTAGTAGCTGGCGAGCATCAACAGCGTGTCGCCCTTGCTGTTTTTCAGGTTCACCGGCAAACCGGCGCTGATCAGGCGATCGAGCATCAGCGCATCACCGTCGCGTGCCTTGTTGAAAACCTGCTCGGTGAATTCGGCAGCTTCTTCAGGGGTCATCTGGCGGCTTTGGTCAGACATGGGCAACTCCACTTTCGGTTATTCGCAAAGCCGACAGTTTCCCGAGCGCGACGATAGCTGTCACCCCCTTTTTCTCAAGACGTGCCATAGCCAATCTCAATAGCGGTACTTGCCCTGATGAATATCGGCCAACACCTGATCCGTCACCTGCACGTAAGTCTGGGTGCCGGGCAGCCACGCGTAGATCGGGTCATCGCCCGTCTGGCCGGGGTCGAAGCCTTCGTTTTTCAGTCGGGTCTTTTGGTATTTGAAAGTCCCGGTGGTTTCCATTTTCACCTTTACCCGCAGAAACAGCGGCACCGCATAGGCCGGCATGCGCTGACGGGCGAACGCCAGCAATTCGGCGAAATCCAGGGTCGCGAGGGATTCGGCGGGCGTGATTGCGGCCATCCCGGCGCGACCGTTGGTGTTGCGCACTTCCACACCGTAAGCGACTGCCTCGGAAATGTGTGGATGTTGCAACAACAGGTTTTCCACCTCGGTGGTCGAAACGTTTTCACCCTTCCAGCGATAGGTATCGCCGAGCCGATCGACGAATTGCGCATGGCCAAAACCGATATTGCGCAGCAGGTCGCCGGTATTGAAGTAGCGGTCGCCCTTGCTGAACACGTCGTGCAGCACCACCTTGGCGGTTTTCTGCGGATCGGTGTAGCCATCCAGCGGAGCTTTTTCGTCAATCCGCGCGAGCAGCAAGCCCTGCTCGCCTTTGCCGACCTTGCGCATGAAACCGTCGGCGCTGCGCAGCGGCTGCCCGCTGTCGTGGTCGTACGCCACCAGCTCCCAGGCCATCAGCGAGAAACCGATGGTGTTGTCGAAGTTGAGGATATTGCTGAAGCCGATATTGCCGTCGCTCGCCGCGTACAGCTCACAGATGTGCTCGACGGCAAACCGGGTCTTGAACTCGGCCCAGGCGCCAGGGCGCAAACCGTTGCCGATCATCTTGCGCACCCGGTGACGGCTGTCCTCGGCGCTGGCCGGTTGATCGACCAGATAGCGGCACAATTCGCCGACATACCCGAGGGTGGTTGCGTTATAGCGACGCACATCAGGCCAGAACTGGCTGGCGCTGAACTTGCGGCGGATCGCGAACCCCGAAGCACCGTTGATCGCCGAGCCCCAGCACACACAGAGCCCGGTAGCGTGGTACAGCGGCAAGGTGCAATAGACGACGTCGTCGGGGGTCATGTTCAGGGCAATCATGCCGAAGCTGGCCGAGCTGCGCATCCAGCGACCGTGCTTGAACACCCCGGCCTTGGGCAGGCCGGTAGTGCCGGAGGTGTAGATGTAAAAGCACGGGTCGTTGAAGAACACTTCGCCGCTGCTGGCCGGGTTGTCACCGGGCGCTTCGGCGCTGGCGCCGATCAGGTTGATGTAGCCCTCGGGGGCAATTCCGGGCTGGCTGTAAGTGTCACGGTCGGCGATAAACCAGGTGCGTTGCGCCGGGATCGACACTTGCTCGCGGATCGCGGCAAACGCCGGCTGCAGCTCCTCACCAAGGACAACCGCCACTGGCGCGACCAGATTTATGCTGTGGATCAGCGTATCGCGGGTCTGCGAAGTATTGAGCAGTGCACTGACCGCACCGACCTTGGCCAGCGCCAGAATGGTCACCAGCAGTTCCGGACGGTTCTCGATGAACACCGCCACCACATTACCCTTGCCGATCCCCTGCGCGCTCAGATAGTGGGCAATCCTGTTGGCCCACTGGTTGACCTGCGCATAGGTCAGCAAGACGCTGTCCTGCAAGATCGCCAGGCCTTCGGGGTTACGCAGCGTTGCCTGCTCGAAGGTCCAGCCGAGGCCACACGTTTGGGTCGGATCCGTGACGTTGGCGACTTTCATGCCTTTGACCACCCTTGGGATGGCTTTGGCGATCGTCGGCAGTTTGCGGAGCATCATGCCCCAGGTAATCGTGTCGCTCGGCGCGTGACTCATGGCAGCTCCCCGGTCGGCCTGGTTGGCCGTTTTTTATTGTTCGGGCTGTGGGCATGACCTGCGTTGTGGGCAAGGTCGAGTCCGAAAATACGTCAGCGCTTCTCGGCCTGTACACGCGGTTTTTGCAATGTTTTGTATCCGCCCTGTCACATCTGGCGGCGGTGATTGCGCCTTTGCCGTTTGGTTCCGTTTAATCCGTGACGATCCCGCAAAATGCAGGATGCACGATGGCCATTCATGCAGATTGCACGACCCTTGCAGATTTCACGATTTTTAACTTATTGATTTATAAGGATTTTATTTTTTCAGGGTGCTGGCACAATCACTGCAATCTCCTTTGCATGCTTGCCATTCAAGTGCATACGGAGCTGAAAGACATGAGCCTGATCCAAGAAAAATTTACCTCGCTGTTCTCCAACTTCAACGTCACCACTGCGCCACGTCCCGATGGCGGGATTTTGCTGACCTTGCGCAGCAGTGAAGGCAAAGTGTTCAAGCGCGCCCTGACGTATCAGCAAATGCACAACGCCGACCAACTGTCGTGGGCGATCAGCGCGATCCGTCGTGACCTGGCGGAAGAAGCCAGCGAACTGCCGCAGATTGCGATGCTGCAAAGCCAGCAGCGCTTTGCTCTGCCGACGTATCACTCGCTGTAATTGATTCGAAGCTTTAAACAGCTTTAAACAAAAACAGGCCGGGCAGCTTTCACTGTCCGGCCTGTTTTTTTGACTGATGCAAAACTCCGTGTGGGAGCGGGTGGTTAAAAGGCTTCGGGTTCGATGCCGGTGAAGCTGTCGACGGTGATATGGTTGCCCAGCTCCCCACCCTCGCGCGCCAGGCCGCAGGTCTGCAGGCCTGCCGATTGAGCGGCATCCAGCTCCTCAACGATGTCGGACAGAAACAGAATGTCCTGCGGTTCGACACCAATCGCCTGTTGGATGTTGGTGTAAGACTGCGCCTCACGCTTGGGCCCCGACGTGGTATCGAAATACCCGCTGAACAGCGGCGTCAGATCCCCCGCCTCGGAACAGCCGAAGATCAGCTTCTGCGCCTGGATCGAACCCGACGAATACACAAACAGTTGATAACCGGCCTGATGCCATTGCTTGAGCGCTTCAACAGCGTCCGGGTAAACGTGGCCTTTCAACTGCCCGGCCTGATAGCCCTGCTCCCAGACCATGCCTTGCAGCGCTTTCAGCGGCGTGGCCTTGCGGTCTTCGGCGATCCAGCTCAGGAGAATTTCCACCACCCGTTCAACATCGGCCTGCGGCTCGTTGCTGTCGCGGCGCACGGCGGCGATCTGCTCGGCGACATCGGCGCGCTCGGCGTTCTGCCGCACGAAGTCCGGCAGATGTTTGGCGGCGTAGGGAAACAGCACGTCGAAGACGAAACTCACCGCGCTGGTGGTGCCTTCGATATCGGTGAGGATGACTTTGATCGACATCGGCTCAGTCCTCCAGACGCGGGAAGCGCCCGGCGATGTCTTCGCCGGTGAAATTCGCGACCCAGCCTTCGGGGTTGTTGAACAGACGAATCGCCACGAAGTGCGGGTGCTCGCCCATGTCGAACCAGTGCTTGGTACCGGCCGGCACCGAGATCAGGTCGTTCTTCTCGCACAGCACCGCGTAGACGTAATCGTCGATGTGCAGGGTAAACAGGCCACGGCCAGCAACGAAAAAGCGCACCTCGTCTTCGCCATGGCGGTGTTCTTCAAGGAACTTGGCGCGCAATTCGGCTTTTTGCGGGTGGTCGCTGTTGAGGCTGATCACATCGACGGTGATGTAACCGCGCTCGGTCATCAGTTTGTCGATTTGCTCCTGATAGGCGCTGATCACTTCTTCCTGACTGGCGCCGGGCTGGATCTTCGCTGCGGCTTGCCAGCGGTCGAAGCGTACGCCCTGCTCGGCGAGCGTCGAGGCGATGTCTTCGAAATGGGTCAGCACCTTGTTCGGAATGTCAGGGCTGGAAACGTGATAGACGGACAGGCTGCTCATGGGCAATTCCTCGGTATCGGCCTTGCCGTCCGGCTCTTGCAGACCGGTCGGGCAGTGCATTTCATCAGGCGAATGGGCGGCTTCTGGTGAAGTCAGCCTTGGCGGTTCATGACGCTGCGGGTTTTCAACTCGCATTCAAACAGGAATTCAAAGGCCTCGATCTGCCGCAGGGCATCGCTCATCTGCGCGCCCCAGGTGTAGAGGCCGTGGCCGCGAATCAGGTAACCGACGCAATCGGGATGGGCGTCGAGCCAAGGCTGCACCTTGGCGGCGAGGCGCGCAATGTCCTGATCGTTGTCGAAAATCGGCACGCGTACCCGGGATTCGTGGGTGGAGATGCCGCTGAAGGCTTTTTGCAGTTCGTAGTCTTCGAACTCGATGAAATCTTCCGGCGTCAGGCGCGACAGCACCGTGGCATTCACCGAATGGGTGTGCAGCACCGCGCCGATCTCCGCGCGCCAGCGATACAACTGAGTGTGCAGCAGAGTTTCGGCGGAGGGCTTTTTGCCCGGTTCCAGGCTGTTGCCGGACAAATCCGTGGCGAGCACGTCGTCCAGGCCCAACTGGCCCTTGTGCTTGCCGGACACGGTCAGCAGCGCTTCGCTCGGCGACAGCCGCGTCGAGTAATTGCTGCTGGTGGCCGGCGACCAGCCGCGACCATAAAGAAAACGCCCGGCGTCGACGATCTGCTGGGCGAGCTGTTCACGCGTAAGGCTCATGGCCTGTCCTCTTGCATACGTGTGGCAATGATAACGGCAGCAGCGAGCGCCGCGAGACTGGCAATACTAAAGGTCAATGTCGCGCCGAGGGCATTCCAGCTGTAACCGGAATACAACGCACCCAACGCGCCACCGGTGCCGGCCAGCGCCGCGTACAGCGCCTGGCCCTGACCTTGCTGACGCGCACCGAAGCTACGTTGCACGAACGCGATGGCAGCGGCATGAAAGCTGCCGAAGGTCGCCGCGTGCAACACCTGGGCGAACAACAGCACCCAGAGGAATTCGGCGAACGAACCTAGCAGTAACCAGCGCAACGCCGCCAGCAGAAAACTCGCCATCAGCACGCGGCGCAATGAAAACCGCGCGAGAATCCGGCTCATCGCCATGAACATCAGCACTTCGGCGACCACGCCCACGGCCCAGAGCATGCCGATCACACCACGGCTGTAACCGAGGCGTTCAAGGTGCAAGGTCAGAAAGGTGTAATACGGGCCGTGGCTCATCTGCATCAGCGCGACGCAGGCGTAAAACGCCAGCACACCGGGGCTGCGCAGTTGCTTGAGGAACCCTTCCCCGCTCGGCCGGTTACCTTGCGGTGGTTGCGCATTCGGCACCCACAAACTGCTGAGGACGATGCCGGCCATGATCAGCACCAGCGCCGCCGGGTAGATGTCGAGGCTCAGCCATTCGAACAAACGGCCCAGCGCGACCACGGTGATGATGAAACCGATCGAGCCCCACAGGCGAATCTGGCTGTAGCGCGAGGTTTGCCCCTGCAAGTGCGCGAGGGTGATGACCTCGAACTGTGGCAGCACCGCATGCCAGAAGAATGCGTGCAGGGCCATGACCATCGCCAGCCAGGCGTAGGTCTTGCTGACGAAAATCAGCGAGAACGTCAGCAACGTGCACACCGCGCCGAAGCGCACGATGGCCAGGCGCTTGCCGGTGTAGTCGCCGAGCCAGCCCCAGATGTTCGGCGCCACGCAGCGCATCAGCATCGGAATCGCCACCAGTTCGCCGATCCGCGCAGGGCTGAAGCCGAGGTGATCGAAGTACAGCGCCAGAAACGGCGCTGTCGAACCAAGCAAGGCGAAATAGAACAGATAGAAACTGGACAGCCGCCAGTACGGGAGCGCCGCCACGCTCAGACCGCGACGGCTTGGCGATCAACCATCAAAGCTGACCCAGTACCGGGGTGCTGACGCGCACGTCGGCGTTTTGCCCACGATGACGCAGCAAGTGGTCCATCAGCACGATGGCCATCATCGCTTCGGCGATCGGCGTGGCGCGGATGCCGACACACGGGTCGTGACGGCCCTTGGTGATCACGTCGACCGGATTGCCGTGGATGTCGATCGAACGGCCCGGAGTGGTGATGCTCGACGTTGGCTTGAGCGCCAGATGCGCGACGATCGGCTGACCGGACGAAATGCCGCCGAGGATGCCGCCAGCGTTGTTGCTGAGAAAACCTTCCGGGGTCAGTTCATCGCGATGCTCGGTGCCGCGCTGGGCGACGGAGGCGAAACCGGCGCCGATTTCCACGCCTTTGACCGCGTTGATGCTCATCAGCGCGTGCGCCAGTTCGGCATCGAGGCGGTCGAAAATCGGCTCGCCGAGACCCGGCATCACGCCTTCGGCGACCACCGTGATCTTGGCGCCGACCGAGTCCTGATCACGGCGCAACTGGTCCATGTAGGCTTCCAGCTCCGGAACCTTGTCCGGATCCGGGCTGAAGAAGGCGTTCTCTTCCACCGAATCCCAGCTCTTGAACGGGATTTCGATCGGGCCGAGCTGGCTCATGTAGCCACGGATGACGATGCCCTGGGTGGCGAGGAATTTCTTCGCAATCGCCCCGGCCGCCACGCGCATCGCGGTTTCCCGCGCCGAGCTGCGACCGCCGCCGCGGTAATCGCGCTCACCGTATTTGTGGTGGTAGGTGTAGTCGGCGTGTGCCGGGCGGAACAGATCCTTGATCGCCGAGTAGTCCTTGGACTTCTGGTCGGTGTTGCGGATCAGCAGACCAATCGAGCAACCGGTGGTGCGCCCCTCGAACACGCCGGAAAGGATTTCGACTTCGTCGGCTTCCTGGCGCTGGGTGGTGTGGCGGCTGGTGCCCGGCTTGCGGCGATCGAGGTCGCGCTGCAGGTCTTCAAGGGAGATCTCCAGGCCCGGCGGGCAGCCGTCGACAATGGCGACCAACGCCGGACCATGGCTTTCGCCAGCGGTGGTGACAGTGAACAACTTGCCGTAGGTATTGCCGGACATGCAGGACGCTCCGTGAAATCAAACCCGAATTCGTGATGCGCGCCAGTATACGCAGGCTAACCGACTAGTTCATCCTCGAACCTTAGTGGTGTTGGTGAGTCCAACCCGCACCTTGGCGAATGATGGCGTGATGATGCTGCGAGTTCTGATCTTGAGTCTTACCCTGTTTACCGGTTTTGCCCACGCGACTGTCCTGCAAAGACCGATCTCTCTGGAGACCGGCAGCGGAGAACTTTTCGGCTCGCTGCTGCTGCCAAAATCCGACAACCCGGTGCCGGTTGTCCTGATCCTTGCGGGTTCCGGTCCGACGGATCGTGACGGCAACAATCCCGATGGCGGGCGCAATGACAGCCTCAAGCGGCTGGCCTGGGTGCTGGCCAAACACAACATCGCCAGCGTGCGCTACGACAAGCGCGGGGTGGCCGCAAGCCTGGCGGCCACGCCCGACGAGCGCAATCTGTCGGTGGAAGCCTACGTCAACGATGCGGTGGCCTGGAGCCAGAAGCTGAAAAACGATCCGCGTTTCGGCCCGTTGATCCTGCTCGGACACAGCGAAGGCGCATTGATTGCCACCCTCGCCGCCCCCCGTGCCGACGCCGCCGCGCTGATTTCGCTGTCCGGCAGCGCCCGCCCGGTGGATCAGGTGATCCGCGAGCAACTGGCGCGCAGCCTGCCACCGCCGTTGATGCTGCGCAGCAATGAAATTCTCGACAGCCTCAAGGCCGGCCACACCGACGACAACGTGCCGGCGCCGCTTCAAGCGATTTTCCGTCCGAGTGTGCAGCCTTACCTGATTTCCCTGTTTCGCCAGGATCCGGCCAAGGCCTTCGCGCAACTGAAAATGCCGGCGCTGATCATTCAGGGCACGCACGATATGCAGGTCGGCGTAGGCGATGCGCAGGCACTGAAAGCCGCCAGACCCGAGGCCCAACTGGTGGTGATCGAAGGCATGAACCATGTCATGCGCATCGTTCCCGCCGACGTGAAGCGGCAATTGGCCTCGTACAAGGACCCGAATTTGCCACTGGCAGCGGAGCTGGGCGGCAAACTCATCGAATTTATTGACGGACTTCGCACCCGTTAAGGGCTTTTTGCCCTCCAGTCCTGGAAAAAACGGCCGATAAGCCTTTGTCGCCAGCGTACCGGCTGGCGACAAGCAGGGCTTGGACAGGATCTCGCCGTTATGACTGATACCCCGACTTCACCCGACACCACCGCTGAAAAAGACGCACCGCCAGCGGTCGAGCTGCCATGGGCGGACGTCAGCGTCGAGCACCACAAGATGCTCCGCCTGGCCCCGCTGCAGACCGACCGCAACACCGGTGGCCGGCCGCTGCGCTTTGTCGAATTCGGCTATGCCGAGCGCAACAGCAAAGAACACAGCCTGATGCGCATGGCGATCAAACTGCCCGGCCAGCGCGTGCGCAAGGAGCAGAACCAGCTCGACGTGTGGGTCAATCACACCAGCAAACGTGTGCATTTCGGCCCGGACAGCGGCTTGCAGATCGAACCGCTGAACCGTGGCATCGGTCGTTTCATGGCCGCGCAAGGCATCAACTGGGCGAAAAAACGCTGGCCCGCCTACACCGTCGACGGCATGGACTTGAACAACAAGGACGCGCTGAATGAAGACACCCGCCTGCGTCGCGATCACTTCTTGCGCGTGCATGGTTTTGATGTGGTGTACGCCGATGCCCAGCATCTGAAGGGCAGCGTCAAAGAGGTGCAAGTCGGTGACTTGCTGGGCGACTGGAACAGCGAAAAGCTGCAGATCGTCGAGATTCTTGAAGCGGCGCAGATGCTGCAACAGGCCGAGCAGAACCTGGCCGAGCAGGAAGTGAAGCTGAAGAAGCAGGAAGACAAAGTCAGCAAGTTCAAGCGTGAAGACGCCGGGTTGCGCTTCACCATTACCTGTCTGGTGGCGTTTGCGGTGTTTCAGGCGGGGTTGCTGATCTGGATTGCTACGCACCGCTGAAATCAGCGATGACCTGTGGCGAGGGAGCTTGCTCCCGCTCGGCTGCGAAGCAGTCGTAAAACATGCGCATGCGGTATGTCTGGTGCACCGTCATTGCATATTTTGGGTCTGCTTCGCAGACCAGCGGGAGCAAGCTCCCTCGCCACAGAAGTCAGTCAGGTCAAACGCGGGAAGCGAACAGCGCCTGATGATTGCGGCACTGCTCCGCCGTCAGCATGAACACGCCATGCCCGCCGCGCTCGAATTCGAGCCAGGCGAAGTCGACTTCCGGGTACAGCGCTTCGACGTGCACCTGGCTGTTGCCCACTTCAACGATCAGCAAACCCTTCTCGGTCAGGTGATCTGCCGCTTCGGCGAGCATCCGCCGTACCAGGTTCAGACCGTCATCACCGCAGGCCAGGCCCAGCTCCGGTTCGTGCTGGTATTCATCCGGCATGTCGGCGAAATCTTCCGCGTCAACGTACGGCGGGTTCGACACGATCAGGTCAAAACGCTGCCCCGGCAAACCATCGAAACCATCGCCCTGCACGGTATAAACGCGCTCATCGACGCCATGACGCTCGATGTTCTGATTGGCCACTTCCAGTGCTTCGAACGACAGATCCGCCAGCACCACTTCGGCGTTCTGGAATTCGTAGGCGCAGGCGATGCCGATGCAACCGGAGCCGGTGCACAGGTCGAGAATCCGCGCAGGCTCGTCGCCGATCCACGGTGCAAAGCGGTTTTCGATCAGTTCGCCGATCGGTGAACGCGGGATCAGCACGCGCTCATCGACGATGAACGACATGCCGCAGAACCACGCCTCGCCCAGCAGGTACGCAGTCGGGATGCGCTCTTCAATGCGGCGCTTGAGCAGGCGTTGCAGGTTGACCAGTTCGTCGTCTTCCAGCGCACAATCGAGGTAGCTGTCGGCAATTTCCCACGGCAGGTGCAGGGCACCCAGCACCAGTTGCCGGGCTTCATCCCAGGCGTTGTCGGTGCCATGACCGAAAAACAGATCCTCCCCATGGAAGCGGCTGACGGCCCAACGGATGTGGTCGCGCAGGGTACGAAGTCGGGAAGTGATCACGGGGCAGAACTCCAGAAAAAACGACTGACGATTCTACCAGCCAAAACGCCCGCCGACGACGCAGGAAAATCAGCGGAGCGACAGTAGGACTTTTCTGATTTTTGCATCAGCTATTGAACAGAACGTGTAACTTGACAAGGCTGCAGGCCAGTAACGACGGCGCCTACGATGGTAGCGGTTCACAGAACCGCTCAGCCAGAGGACAATGCCGCAAAAGCCCCACCCCAAGGAGCCCCGAATGTCCGTTCCAAAAACGATGTTTCAACTCAGCGGCCGCGGTTACGCAGCGGCCACCCTGAGCCATGCCACCGTGGTCATCATCGATGCCCAGAAAGAGTACCTCAGTGGCCCGCTGGCCCTGAGCGGCATGGACGCGGCCGTCGCGAACATCAAACAACTGGTCGCCGCGGCCCGTGCAGCCGGTCGGCCGATCGTGCACGTGCGTCATCTCGGCACCGTCGGTGGCCTGTTCGACCCGCAAGGCGAACGTGGCGAGTTCATCCCCGGCCTTGAGCCACAGGGCGATGAAACCATCATCGGCAAACTGCTGCCGAGCGCGTTCCATGGCACCGAACTGCTCGATCGCCTGCAAAACCTCGGTTCGCTGGACCTGATCGTCTGCGGCTTCATGAGCCATTCCAGCGTCAGCACCACCGTGCGCGCGGCGAAGAACCTGGGCTTCCGTTGCACCCTGGTCGAAGACGCCTGCGCCACCCGTGACCTGCCGTTCAAGGGCCGCGTGCTCAGCGCCGCCGTGGTGCAGGAAGCGGAAATGGCGATCATGGCCGACAACTTCGCCACCCTCGCCCTGACTCAAGATCTGATCTGATCTGCTCTGATGAGCGGCTCAGCACGCCGCTCATCCGCAAAAGCCTCGCATTTGCTTCAATTGCCTTAGCCTCAGGAACAACCCGGTCAACTCCCGGTCGAAGGGCCGATACCCATTGAGGAAGGTCGGAATGAAGTTATCCGATGGATTTGACGCACGCCGCTTGCGGCCCAAAGGCCAAAGCAACTGGCGTTTTCGATTCGGCGCAGCGATCGCCGCCATTCTGGCGACGTTCGGTGTGCTGCTGGCGATGGCCGGTGCCGCCAGCCTGCTGGGGCGCCCGCCGGCGCTCGGCGACTTGAATGCCACGCCGACGGGTTCGGCGATCATTCTGGCGGTCGGTTTGTTGTTCCTGTACTTCGGCGTGGCGCTGTGGCGTCGATGCCGGCGTCGCGCCCGGCAATCGCGGGAACTGAACATGTCCCCGCACCTGATGAAAAAACACGACTGAGGTGATGGCCTGGCTTTTTGCCGGGCCGTTTTGTTTCGACTTGGGTAAACTGGCCGCCCTTCGCGGAGGCTGACATGCAAGACGACGATTTTTCCCTGTTCAAAAGTGCGATCCAAGGCGTCAAGCCGATCAAGCACGACCGCGCCGACACCGGCAAACCCAAGGCTGACCGCGCGCGGATCGCCAAGCTGCGCCAGTCCGCCACCGTGCGCACCGACACCACCACCGTGGATGGCCTGTCCGATCAGTTCGTGATCGACGTCGGCCCCGAAGACGAGTTGATGTGGGCCCGCGACGGGGTGCAGGAAAGCCAGATGCGCAAGCTCAAGATCGGCCAGATCCCGTTCGAAGGCAGCCTCGACCTGCACGGCATGAACGTAGAGAAGGCCCGGGAAACCCTCTGGGCTTTTCTCGCCGAAGCGACCAAATTCGAAATCCGCTGCGTGCGCGTCACCCACGGCAAGGCTGTGCGTCTGGACGGCAAGCGGCCGATGATCAAAAGCCACGTCAACACCTGGCTGCGTCAGCATCCGCAAGTGCTCGGTTTCTGCTCGTGCCAGGCGAAACACGGCGGTGCCGGTGCGGTGTACGTGATGCTCAAACGCACCATGATGGAAGGCCGCGACGAATAATCGCGTTACACCGAACTTGCAGGGTTGTGTCCGCCACCGTACCCTTGCCCTTTGCGAAAATCCCCACAGGTAGTTTCATGTCCCTGGAACAGAATTACACCGCGATTCTCGGCCAACTGGGCGAGGACGTCTCCCGCGAGGGCCTGCTCGACACGCCAAAGCGTGCCGCCAAAGCCATGCAGTACCTCTGCCGCGGTTATGAACAGACGCTCGAAGAGGTCACCAATGGTGCCCTGTTCAGCTCCGACAACAGCGAAATGGTGCTGGTCAAGGACATCGAGCTGTACTCGTTGTGCGAACACCACCTGCTGCCGTTCATCGGCAAGGCGCACGTTGCGTACATCCCGAGCGGCAAAGTGCTGGGCCTGTCGAAGGTCGCGCGGATCGTCGACATGTACGCCCGCCGCCTGCAGATCCAGGAAAACCTCAGCCGCCAGATCGCCGATGCGGTGCAGCAAGTCACCGGCGCGCTGGGCGTGGCCGTGGTGATCGAGGCCAAGCACATGTGCATGATGATGCGCGGTGTCGAGAAACAGAATTCGTCGATGATCACTTCGGTGATGCTCGGTGAGTTCCGCGAAAACGCAGCAACCCGCAGCGAATTCCTCAGCCTGATCAAGTAATTCGCGGTACGAAGAAAACCGGCATTCATCGCCGGTTTTTTTTCGCCCGCAAAAAATCGGGTAAGCTGCGCGCCCTTCTCTTTTTGCACCGTGAGGCTTTCAACGTGTTCGTCAAAGCGCTTCGTGTCGGCCTCGGCCAACTGATCATCTTCATCGACTTCATTACCCGCCCGGGCAAGAAACAGCGTCCGGCCGAAGTTCAGGCACAGGTCAACTCGGCCGCCAAAGACCTGACGCTGTACCAGTTCCACGCCTGCCCGTTCTGCGTGAAAACCCGCCGCACCCTGCGTCGCTTGAACGTGCCGGTGGCACTGAAGGACGCGAAGAACAACGAGCATGACCGCCAGACGCTGCTGGAACAGGGTGGCAAGATCAAGGTGCCGTGCCTGCGCATTGAAGAGAACGGGCAGACGACCTGGATGTATGAGTCCAAGGTAATCATTGATTATCTGGATAAGCGGTTTGCTGCTATCTGAATGATTTTCGGTGTCCTGAGCGACGCCTTCGCGAGCAAGCTCGCTCCCACAGGGGGCGGGTCACGCCTGATTGCTTACCAAGCTAACTAAATATTCATCTACTGTTGGTCGATTTGCCGGCTGCCACAGCCACGGCGGTCTATTCTGCGAAAAGCAGAGCCAGAGGCGCATTCACCTGCCATCCGGGCTCACCCACGCTCCCACGGACAGGCAGTCGATCAAGCGCTCACGGCCCGTTCATCGCTCGTATCGCTGTCCGCTCCGTTGCCCGGACAATCGCAATGCATGCACTGGTACGTATCGCGCTGGGAAAACCGTATACCTTTGTGGTGCTGGCGATTCTGATCCTGATCGCCGGTCCGCTGGCGGCGCTGCGTACGCCCACCGACATCTTTCCCGAGATCCGCATTCCGGTGATCGCGGTGATCTGGCAGTTCACCGGTTTATCGCCCGACCAAATGGCCGGACGGATCACCTCACCGTTCCAGCGCGTATTGACCACCACGGTCAACGACATCCGCCACATCGAGGCGCAGTCGCTTAACGGCTTCGGGATCGTGAAGATCTTCTTCCAGCCCAACGTCAATATCACCAACGCCAACGCGCAAGTGACTTCGGTGTCGCAAGCGATCCTGCGCCAGTTGCCGCCGGCGACCACCCCGCCGCTGATCCTCAACTACAGCGCCTCGACGGTGCCGATCATTCAACTGGCGTTGTCCGGCAAGAATCTGAGCGAACAACAACTGGGCGATATCGGCCTGAACACCGTGCGATTGATGCTGACCACTGTCGCCGGAGCGGCCATCCCCTATCCGTTCGGCGGCAAGAGCCGGCAGATCCAGATCGACCTCGACTCGGCCGCCATGCAGGCCCGCGGGCTCTCGGGGCAGGATGTCGCCAACGCACTGGCCACGCAGAACCTGATCACCCCGGTGGGCACCGAAAAAATCGGCGACTATGAGTACCCGCTGCTGCTGAACAACGCGCCGACGGACTTCAAGGACCTGCAGGATTTACCGATCAAGACCGCCAACGGCACCACAGTGCTGATTCGCGATGTGGCAACCGTGCGTGACGGCAATCCCCCTCAAACCAACATCGTTCACGTCAACGGCAGCCGCTCGGTGCTGCTGACCATTCTCAAGACCGGGTCGGCCTCGACCCTTGGCGTGATCGACGGTATCCGCAACAAACTCGCCGACTCCAAGGCTGCGCTGCCTGACAACCTGAAAATCGAGTTCATCGAGGATCAGTCAGTGTTCGTCCGCGCGGCGATCAGCAGCGTGGCCAAGGAAGGGATCATCGCGGCAGCCCTGACCAGCCTGATGATTCTGCTGTTCCTTGGCAGCTGGCGCTCGACGGTGATCATTGCCGTGTCGATTCCGCTGTCGATTCTGGCCTCGATCGCGACCCTCGCCGCCCTCGGCGAAACCCTCAATATCATGACCCTCGGTGGCCTCGCCCTGGCAGTGGGGATTCTGGTGGATGAAGCGACCGTCACCATCGAAAACATCAACTGGCACCTGGAACAGGGTAAAGAGGTGAAGACCGCGATCCTCGACGGTGCCGCGCAAATCGTAACCCCGGCCTTCGTTTCGCTGCTGTGCATCTGCATCGTGTTCGTGCCGATGTTCTTCCTTGAAGGCATCGCCCGCTATCTGTTCGTGCCGATGGCCGAAGCGGTGGTGTTCGCCATGATCGCTTCGTTCCTGCTGTCGCGGACGCTGGTGCCGACCATGGCCAACTACCTGCTCAAGCCGCACACCAAGGAGGAACAAGCAGCGCACAATCAGCGTTCGCGCAATCCGCTGGTGCGTTTTCAACGCGGTTTCGAGAAGCGCTTCGAGGCCGTTCGCGATCGCTACCACGCGATGCTGGAAACCACCCTGCACCACCGGGGAATTTTCGTTGTGTGCTTTTTCGGCTTCGTGCTTTTGTCGTTTACCCTCGTGCCGTTTCTGGGGCGCAACTTTTTTCCGGCGGTCGATGCGGGACAGATCCTGCTGCATGTACGCGCGCCGGTCGGCACCCGCGTAGAGAAGACCGCCGAGCTGATTTACGACGTCGAGAACGCGATCCGCCGCATCATCCCACCCGCCGATCTCGGCTCGGTGGTCGACAACATCGGCCTGTCTATCAGCGGCATCAACATCACCTACAACAACACCGGCACCGTGGGTTCGCAGGACAGCGACATCCACATCAAGCTCAATGACGGTCACCGCCCCAGCGCCGACTATATGCGGCAGATTCGCGAGCAACTGCCCAGGCAATTTCCCAGTCTGGTGTTTTCCTTTCCACCGGCGGATATCGTCGGGCAGATCCTGAATTTCGGTGCGTCGGCGCCCATCGACCTGCAGATCCAGGGCGGCAATCAAGTCGCCAATTTCGCCTACGCCAATACCTTGTTGCGTGAGATCCGGCGAGTCCCGGGAGTGGCCGATGCGCGCCTGCAACAATCCGAGCAACTGCCAACCTTTCAGGTCAACGTCGACCGCACCCGCGCGCAACTGGTGGGCATCACCGAACGCGATGTGACCAACAGTCTGGTGGTCAACCTCGCGGGTTCGAGTCAGGTGGCGCCGACGTACTGGCTCAACACCGCCAACGGCATTTCTTATCCGATCGTGATGCAGACGCCGCAATACAACCTCGACTCGCTGTCAGCGCTGAACAACCTGCCACTGAGTCCGGCCGGCGCCGGCAATGCCCAGCAGATTCTCGGCGGTCTGGCGACGCTTGAGCGCACCAACAGCCATTCGGTGTTCAGCCAGTCGGAGTTGCAACCGGTGGTGGAGATTTTCGCGTCGACTCAGGACCGCGACCTTGGCGCCGTGGCGGCGGATATTCAGGACATCATTAATGCCCACGCCAAAGATGTTCCGAAGGGTTCGAAAGTCGCCCTGCAAGGCCAGGTGCAAACCATGAACAGTGCGTTCAACGGCATGCTCTATGGCTTGCTCGGCGCGGTGGTGCTGATCTATCTGGTGATCGTGGTCAACTTCCAGTCGTGGCTCGATCCATTCGTGATTCTCATGGCGTTGCCGGCGGCACTGGCGGGGATTGTCTGGATGCTGTTTCTCACCCACACGCCATTGTCGGTGCCGGCGCTGACCGGGGCGATCATGTGCATCGGGGTGGCAACCGCCAACGCGATTCTGGTGGTCAGTTTCTGCCGCGAGCGCCTCGACGCCCATGGTGACTCGGTCAGTTCGGCACTGGAGGCCGGGTTCACCCGTTTTCGCCCGGTGCTGATGACTGCGCTGGCGATGATCATTGGCATGACCCCGATGGCCCTGAGCCTGGGAGAAGGTGGCGAGCAAAACGCGCCACTGGGTCGGGCGGTGATCGGCGGGCTGTCCTTTGCCACGGTGGCGACGTTGTTCCTGGTGCCGATCATTTTCAGCATTGTCCACGCCCGAGACGCCCGCGAGCCGGCCCCGGCCGCTGACGCGCCACTGCCTCCTGCCCCGGAGGGCGCCTGACATGACTGACGAGCACATTGCCCCGGACACCCCTGCGCCCCAGCGGCGCAAGCACAGACTGTGGCGCATCGCATTGACCGGGCTGGTGCTGGTGTTGATCGTCATCGCGTGCATCATCTGGCGCGTCAGCGAATCGCGCACGCTCAAGGACTGGACCGACAAACAGGCCGTGGCCAACGTGGTGCTGATCTCGCCAAGCATCGCCCCGCAAGGTCCGGTGCTGAATCTGCCGGGACGGCTGGAGGCGTACTCCCGCGCCTCGATTTTCGCCCGCGTCAGCGGGTATTTGAAGTTATGGAAATTCGACATCGGTGCGCCGGTCAAGGCCGGTCAATTGCTCGCCGAAATCGATGCCCCGGAGCTTGATCAACAACTGCTGCAAGCCCGCGCCGACCTCGCCACCGCCCAGGCCAACGAGTCGCTGGCGGCGACCACGGCAAAGCGCTGGCAGGCGATGCTGGCCTCCGATTCGGTGTCGCGCCAGGACGTTGATCAACGCAACGGCGACCTCAGCGCCAAGCAGGCGCAGGTACTGGCGGCAAAAGCCAACGTCGACCGATTGGTGGCAACCAAAGGCTTTCAGCGTCTGGTAGCGCCGTTCGATGGCGTGGTGACCGCGCGCGAAACCGATGTCGGCGCGCTGATCAACGCTGGCAGCGGCAGCAACGGTCCCGAGCTGTTTGTGGTGTCCGATGTCAGCCGCTTGCGGGTTTATGTGCAGGTACCACAGAATTTTTCGCCACTGGTCCGTGCGGGGACCAGCGCCAATCTGACCGTGCCGGAATATCAGAAGGAGCAGTTTCCGGCCAAGGTCATCGCCACCGCCGACTCGGTGAATGCCACCTCCGGCACGACACTGGTTCAGTTGCTGGTGGATAACCCCGGCGGACGCCTGATCCCGGGCGGCTTCACCAATGTCGAGTTCAAGTTGCCGGTGCAGGTCAACGCCTTGCGGCTGCCGGCCAGTGCGTTGCGCTACGACGAACACGGCTTGCGCGTGGCGACGCTGGATGCAAATGACAAGGTGCGCTTCAAGACCATCACCATTGCCCGCGAGTTGGGAGATTCAGTGGAGATCGGCTCCGGCCTGCTGGCCAGTGACCGAGTGATCGATACCCCGCCGGACGGCCTCGCCGACGATGACAGCGTGCAGATCGTGCAGCCCGACAAGGGAGGCAAAAACAATGGCTGAGCGCTCGGCGTTGTGCACTGCCGCGTGGGTGTTGGGCGCGGCGCTCGGGCTCAATGCCTGTTCGCTGGCACCCACCTACCACGTGCCGCCGACGCCGGTTGCCGCGCCGTTTCACACGGTCGCACCGTGGACCACGGCGCAGCCTTCCGACCAGTTGAACCGCGATGGTTGGTGGCGGATGTACAACGACCCGCAGCTCGACGCGCTGCAACAGCAATTGCTGCACAACAACCCCGACCTGAGCGCCGCGCTGGCGCATTACGCCCAGGCGCAGGCGTTCGTCAAACAGGTCGAGGCCGGGCTGTTTCCGAGCATCACCGGCAATGCCCAGCCGCAGCGCATTCGCCAGTCGGACAACAAGCCGCTGCGCAATGGCGGCCCGGATGAGTACAACTCGGTGACGCTCGGGGCCGAGATCGATTACGAGGTGGATTTGTGGGGCCGGGTGCGCGACACGGTCGCCGCCGGCAAGGACGAAGCCCAGGCGCAGAAGGCTGACCTGGCCTCGGCGCGCCTGAGCCTGCAGACGCAACTGGCCGACACCTACATCCGCCTGCGCGGACTGGATCAGCAAACCCGCCTGCTGAAGGAAACCGGTGCGGCGTTCGAGAAAGCCCTGAACCTGACGCAGGGCCTGCATGACGGCGGCATCGTCTCCGGACTGGACGTGGCCCGTGCCCGCACGCAATTGTCATCGACCAAATCGCAGCTGACGCAAAACCAGGCGCAACGGGCCTTGCTGGAACATGCGATCGCCGCGTTGGTCGGCGCATCGGCCTCGGACTTCAGCATCGCCGAGAGCACTCATCCGGTGACCCTGCCGGTAGTGCCGGTCGGGTTGCCGTCAACCTTGTTGCAGCGCCGCCCGGACATCGCCGCCGCCGAGCGCCGCACCGCTGAAGCCAACGCGAAAATCGGCGTGGCCAAGGCCGCGTTCTATCCCAGCCTGACCCTGAGCGCGCAGGCCGGTTTTCAAAGTGCCGAGTACGCCAAACTGCTTTCCGCACCTAATCTGTTCTGGGTCATCGGCCCTTCGCTGTTGGGCACTATTTTCGATGGCGGCGCACATCAGGCTGAACTGGATGCAGCACGGGCCGCCACCGACGAAGCCGGCGCGCACTATCGCAGCGTGGTACTGGCGGCGTTCGCCCAAGTCGAAGACAACCTGTCGCTGGTGTCCGGCCTGGGCTCGGCACTGAAGGATCAGCGCGACGCGGCGGACGCGGCGCAGCAGTCAGAGAACCTTGCGCTGGACCAGTATCGTCAAGGGGCGGTGGGTTATCTGGATGTGGTGTCGGCGCAGACCACCGCCCTGCAGGCGCAGAGCAGTGTGCTGGATTTGCAGACCCGTCAGCTCAGCGCCAATGTCGGCTTGATCAAGGCGCTGGGTGGCGGCTGGTCGAACGAGGAGTTGGCGAGCATCGCCGCGCAGAAAGAGTGATCGCTCTTACGCCGCTAACGCTGCCTGGGCTTGGCGCACCACCGCCGCCAGTCGCTTGAGCCCTTCATTCAGACGCGCCGGATCGATGTGGCTGAAGTTCAGGCGCAGATGCCCGTGATGGTTGTCCGGATCCGCAAAGAACGGCTCACCGGGCATGAACGCTACGTCGTTGGCCAGCGCGGCGTTGAGCAGCGTTCGCGTATCCAGCGGTTGCTTTAGCGTCAGCCAGAAAAACAGCCCGCCCTGCGGCATGTTCCAGTGCGCCAGATCGGAAAAATGCGTTTCGAGCGCTGATTGGAAAGCATCCCGGCGCTGCCGGTAAAAACCGCGCAACTCGCTCAGGTGCTGCTGATATTTTTCACTACCAATCCATTGCAGCGCCTGCCACTGGCCGATGCGGTTGGTGTGCAGATCCGCCGATTGCTTGAGCTTGAGCAAATGCGGGAACAGGTCCGGACTGGCGATCAGGTAGCCGACGCGCAAACCCGGCAGCAGGGTTTTCGATACGGTGCCGGTGTAGATCCAGCTGGCTTTGTGCAGGCGCCCGGCAATCGGTTTGGCGCTGCCGCCGTCGAACGTCAGTTCGCGGTACGGCTCGTCTTCGATCAGGGTTACGCCGAATTCATCCAGCAACGCGGCGACGGCGGCGCGTTTGGCTTCGCTGTAGCGCACGGCGGAGGGGTTCTGGAACGTCGGGATCAGGTAGATGAACGCCGGGCGATGTTGCTCAAGGCGACTGCGCAGTTGAGCGAGATTCGGGCCATCGGATTCTTGCGGCACGGTCAGGCATTCGGCGCCGAACAGCTGGAAGATCTGTAGCGCGGCCAGGTAGGTCGGCGCCTCCAGGAGAATTTCGGTGCCTTTGTCGATGTACAACTTGGCTGCCAGATCGAGGGTCTGCTGGGAACCGCTGACCACCAGCACCTGACTCGCCTCGCACGCCAGGCCCAGCGCCCTCGCCTCCGCTGCCAGTGCTTCACGCAGCGCCGGCTCGCCCTCGCTCATGCCGTACTGACCCAGCGCCAGCGGCATCTCGGCCCATTCGACTTTCGGCAGCATGGCTTCGGCGGGCAGGCCACCGGCGAACGACATCACCTCCGGGCGCTGGGCGGCGGCGAGGATTTCACGGATCAAAGAACTTTTAAGGCGCGAGACACGTTCGGAAAAAGCCATGGGAGTCACCGGTAGCGAGGCTGGAGAGATTTGAGTCAAACTGCTTGACCGAAACTACGACAGCTTGAGCGAGTACGTCAACATGCTTGACCTTAAAAGCCCCGCCAGCCAGCAACAGGCGATGGAAGCGTTTTTCTTCGGCTATCAGGCGTTCACCGCCAAGGCCGATGAAATGCTGGAGCGCCGCGGTCTGTCCCGGGTGCATCAGCGGATTGTATTTTTCATCGCGCGCTATCCGAATTTGAGTGTGAAGGAGTTGCTGGGATTGCTCGGCGTGAGCAAACAGGCGCTGAACATGCCGTTGCGCCAACTGCAGGAAATGCACCTGGTGGACAGCGTGGCGTCGGCGGCGGACAAGCGTAAGCGTCTGCTGGAATTGACCGTGGAAGGTGCGAAGTTCGAGCAGGCGTTGCGTCGTGAGCAGGTGAAGTTGCTCGAACGGGTGTTTGCCGAGGCTGGGGAGGCGGCGGTGAATGGGTGGCTGGCGGTGAATATGGCGCTTGGGAACACTCAGTCACCTCTCGATTGACTGGACTGGCCTCTTCGGGAGCAAGCCCCCTCCCACAGTGGAACGCATTTCAAATGTGGGAGCGAGCTTGCTCGCGAAGGGCCCCCAAGAGCGATATATCCCTATCGCCTGACCTTTCGTAAACAAAACCAAAAACAATATTTGCTTTATTTGTACACAAAAGCATAATCCACTGCGTGCGAGTTCCTGACCGCATGGTCAACAAATTCGCGTATGCCTCAAAGGGCTGCTGCCACCCCTCATGGGTCCGGCCCTGGAAATAACAATAAAACTCTTGAGGAGTACTCGCTGTGGAAAGCCGCAAATCCGAAGCATCGACGCTGGAACTCTCGCCGCCCTTACGCACAGGCGTGCTGGAGCGCATCTTCAAACTCAGCTTGCATGGCACCACGGTGAAGACCGAGCTGATTGCCGGTCTGACAACCTTCATCACCATGGCCTACATCATCTTCGTCAACCCGAACATCATGGCCGATGCCGGGATCGATCACGGTGCAGCCTTCGTCGCCACCTGCATCGCCGCCGCGCTCGGCTGCCTGCTGATGGGTCTGTACGCCAACTGGCCGGTGGGCCTGGCGCCGGGCATGGGCCTCAACGCATTCTTCACTTACACCGTGGTCGGCACCATGGGCTACAACTGGGAGACCGCGCTCGGTGCGGTATTCGTCTCCGGCGTGCTGTTCATGATCCTGACCTTCTCGCGCATTCGCGAATGGCTGCTCAACAGCATCCCGGTCAGCCTGCGCTTTGCGATGGGCGCCGGTGTCGGTCTGTTCCTCGGGCTGATCGGCCTGAAAACCGCCGGCATCGTCGTCGACAGCCCGGCGACGCTGATCAAACTCGGCTCCCTGCGCGAGCCCGGCCCGCTGCTCGCCGCGATCTGCTTCCTGATGATCGCGATCCTCAGCTACCACAAAGTCTTTGGCGCGATCCTCATCAGCATCATCACCGTGACCCTGGCCGGTTGGGGCCTGGGCATCGTGCACTACTCGGGCATCATGTCGACCCCGCCGAGCCTGGCGCCTACGTTCATGGCCATGAACATCGCCGGTGTGTTCAACGTCAGCATGATCAGCGTGGTCCTGGCCTTCCTCTTCGTACACATGTTCGACACCGCCGGCACCCTGATGGGCGTCGCCCAGCGCGCGAATCTGGTCAACGCAGACGGGCGTATCGAAAACCTTTCCCGCGCGATGAAAGCCGACAGCGCCTCCAGCGTCTTCGGTGCGGTGGTCGGCGTTCCTCCCGTCACCAGCTATGTGGAAAGTGCCGCTGGCGTAGCAGCTGGTGGTCGGACTGGTCTTACCGCAGTCACCGTGGGTGTGCTATTTATAGCCGCGATGTTTTTCGCGCCACTGGCCGGCATGATTCCGGCTTACGCCACAGCCGGTGCGCTGATTTACGTAGCGATGCTGATGATGGGCGGCATGGCGCACATCGAATGGGATGAGGCCACTGACGCCATCCCGGCGATTGTCACCGCGATCATGATGCCGCTGACCTTCTCGGTCGCCGATGGCATTGCGCTGGGCTTCATCACCTACGTGGCGCTGAAGGCCGGCACCGGCAAGCACAAGGAAATTTCCGTCAGCCTGTGGGTGCTCTGCGCGATCTTCATCGCCAAGTTCATCTTCTTGTAAGCGTCACGCGGTTCAAGCGTCAAAACAGCCTCACCCTCGCGGGTGGGGCTTTTGCACATTCTTGAGTACAACAAAAAAAGGAGCAAAGTGATGAGTCTGGAAACCTGGCTGCTGTTCAGCGGCGCTGCATTGGTGGTGATCCTGATTCCGGGGCCGCTGTCGTTGTTGATGATCAGCAACAGTCTGAACTACGGCTTGCGCCGCTCTTACCCGGCATTTCTCGGCGGCGTGATCGCCTCGATCTGCCTGCTCAGTGCTTCGGCGCTGGGGCTCGGCGCCCTGCTGCTGGCGTCGGAACAACTGTTCAGCGCCCTGAAAATCGTCGGCGCGCTGTACCTGTTCTATCTCGCCTGGCAGAGCTGGCAGCAATCGCGTCAGCCAGCGGTCGGTGCCGAAGTACCACAAGCCGCTCCAGTGCCACGCTTTCGCACACTGTTCGGGCGCGCCTTTGTCTTGGGCGCGAGCAATCCGAAAGACATTCTGTTCTTCGCCGCGTTTCTGCCGCAGTTCCTCAGCGCACAACAGCCGTTCCTGCCGCAGTTGCTGATCATGATTGCGACGTGGGTGGTGCTGGATCTGTGCTGCAAACTGGCTTACGGGCTGGGCGCGCATGGTGCAGCGCGGTATCTGCGTAGCGGCAAGGGACAGAGCTGGTTCAATCGGGTGAGTGCCGGGTTGTTCAGTGGTGCCGGGGCTGCTTCCCTGTTGAGCCGCTGACAGCAAAAGCTTCGCGAGCAAGCCCGCTCCCACAAGGGAATGCATTCCAAATGTGGGAGCGGGCTTGCTCGCGAAGGCGTCAGATCAGACAACACTTTCCTCCAGGCGAAAAAAAGCCCGCAGTGTGAGCGGGCGAAAGACCAAAGAAGCTATATGCGCAGTCGCTTCCCGGTGGGGGCAGCTGCTTGGGGGTCAGCTGCCCCGATAGGTGGAATAGCTGTAAGGCGAAATCAGCAGTGGCACGTGGTAGTGATCCTGTTCGGCGGAGATGCCGAAACGCAGCACCACCACGTCGAGGAACGCCGGTTCCGGCAACTGAACGCCACGGGCGCGGTAGTAATCGCCAGCGTGGAACTGCACCTGATAGACCCCGGTGCGGTAGTCATCGCCTTGCAGCAGCGGTGCATCGACCCGGCCATCGCTGTTGGTAATCGCACTGGCGACCAATTCCAGGTGCGAACCTTCGACGCGGTACAGCTCGACCTTGATCGAGCTGCCCGGGCAACCGTGTGCAGCGTCCAAAACGTGTGTTGTCAAACGTCCCATTGATTCTGCGCGCCTGGCCGCAAAGAGCAGTCAGACTTCGCGCCTCCCGAAGTCAGGTAAAAAGGAGACCGCACCGATTCGGAGCACGAAAAGTTGCGGCGAGCGACTGATTAAGACACTTTTCAAAAAAATTGTACACAATAAAAACGACATTTTTCGCATCACCCCCGTCATTCGGGCGTTTAACGCGAACCTGCGCCTAAAGCGCCTGGCTATTGAACCTCGCATCCATTAGCTGACTGATCAGGCAGGTTTCTTGCAGGTTTACGCCATTAGCAGCAAAAGATGACAGTCGGTGAAAAATGCGAAAAATCAGGCTTACAAATTGAGAATAAAGTTGTATACAATCAGCCCATCGCTGTGACGCCAGCCTGTGCATGCCGTTACACAAACCTGTCAACGAACAAGAAGGAAGACTGCAGTGAGCGCTGACTACCCACGCGACCTGATCGGTTACGGCAGTAACCCTCCTCACCCACACTGGCCGGGCAATGCCCGCATCGCCCTGTCGTTCGTGCTCAATTACGAAGAAGGCGGCGAACGTAACATCCTGCACGGCGACAAAGAATCTGAAGCCTTCCTCTCGGAAATGGTCGCTGCCCAGCCGCTGCAAGGCGCGCGCAACATGAGCATGGAATCGCTTTACGAGTATGGCAGCCGCGCCGGCGTCTGGCGGATTCTGAAACTGTTCAAGGAATTCGACATTCCACTGACCATCTTCGCCGTGGCCATGGCCGCCCAGCGCCACCCGGACGTGATCCGCGCGATGGTCGAAGCCGGTCACGAGATCTGCAGCCACGGCTACCGCTGGATCGACTACCAGTACATGGACGAGGCGCAGGAGCGCGAGCACATGCTCGAAGCGATCCGCATCCTCACCGAACTCACCGGCGAACGCCCACTGGGCTGGTACACCGGCCGCACCGGCCCGAACACCCGTCGGCTGGTGATGGAAGAAGGTGGTTTCCTCTACGACTGTGACACCTACGACGACGACCTGCCCTACTGGGAACCGAACAACCCGACCGGCAAGCCGCACCTGGTGATCCCGTACACCCTCGACACCAACGACATGCGCTTCACGCAAGTTCAGGGTTTCAACAAGGGCGACGACTTCTTCGAATACCTCAAAGACGCATTCGACGTGCTCTACGCCGAAGGTGCCGAAGCGCCGAAGATGCTCTCGATCGGTCTGCACTGCCGCCTGATCGGCCGTCCGGCGCGTCTGGCCTCGCTCAAGCGCTTCATCGAATACGCTAAAAGTCATGAACAGGTGTGGTTCAGCCGTCGCGTCGACATCGCACGCCACTGGCACGCAACCCACCCGTACCAAGGGGCCGCCAAATGAGCCGCTTTCAAACCCTGCAACCGTCGACTCTGAGCCGCGACGCCTTCGTCAAAGCCTTCGCCGACATCTACGAACATTCGCCATGGGTGGCCGAGAAGGCCTACGACTTGGGCGTGGACGCTTCGATCGACGAGATCGAAACTCTGCACCAGCGCATGAGCGACATCCTGTTGAGCGCCGATCACGCCAGTCAACTGGCACTGATCAACGCTCACCCGGACCTGGCCGGCAAAGCCGCCGTCCAGGGCCAATTGACCGAAGCCAGCACCAATGAACAGGCTGGCGCCGGTATTCACCAATGCACGGCCGAAGAGTTCCAGCGCTTCACCGAGCTGAACGACGCCTACAAAGCCAAGTTCAAGTTTCCCTTCATCATGGCGGTAAAAGGCAGCAACCGGCATCAGATCCTCGCGGCGTTCGAAACGCGCATTCACAACTCGGTCGACACCGAATTCAAATGCGCGCTGGCGGAGATCAACAAGATCGCCCTGTTCCGTTTACTGACTCTTTAGCAAGCCTGGCCCGAGCATGTCAGACGCGGAGAATGCCCAGGGCCTCGCAAGCATCCCCAGCCACTTATTTAAAGGCAGACAAGAAGAATGAAAGCTTACGCCGTACCTTTCGAGAAGTTCGTCAACCTGGCCGATGCCCGTCTGGGCACCAAAATCATCTCGGTCACCGATGACTGGTTCGCAGACGCCAATCGTCTGTTTCAGCCGACCCCGGCCGTGTGGAAGGAGGGTGTGTTCGACGACAACGGCAAGTGGATGGACGGCTGGGAATCGCGTCGCAAGCGCTTTGAAGGCTACGACAGCGCGGTGATCCGTCTGGGCGTACCGGGCTCGATCAAAGGCGTGGACATCGACACCTCATTCTTCACCGGCAACTTCCCGCCATCGGCCTCGCTGGAAGCGTGCTTCCTGGCCTCGGGCGAGCCGGACGAAAACACCCAGTGGACTGAAGTGCTGTCGGCCGTCGAGCTGCAAGGCAACAGCCACCACTACCACGAAATCAGCAACGACCAAGCGTTCAGCCACCTGCGCTTCAACATCTACCCGGACGGCGGTGTCGCCCGTCTGCGCGTGTACGGCATTCCGTTCCGCGACTGGTCCGCTGTTGGCGATAACGAGCAAGTCGACCTGGCTGCAGCCCTTAACGGTGGCCGCGCCCTCGCCTGCTCCGACGAACACTTCGGCCGCATGAGCAACATCCTCAACCCGGGCCGTGGCATCAACATGGGCGACGGCTGGGAAACCGCACGTCGTCGTACCCCGGGTAATGACTGGGTGATCGTCGCGCTGGGCCATCCGGGCGAGATCGAAAAAATCATCGTCGACACCCTGCACTTCAAGGGCAACTACCCGGACACCTGCTCGATCCAGGGCGCGTTCGTCAAGGGCGGCACCGACAGCCAGATCGAAACCCAGTCGCTGTTCTGGCGTGAACTGCTGCCGAGCCAGAAGCTGGAAATGCACGCCGAACACACGTTCGTCGAGCAGATCAAGGCACTGGGCCCGATCACCCACATCCGTCTGAACGTGTTCCCGGACGGTGGTGTGAGCCGCCTGCGCGTTTGGGGCAAGGTCGCGAAGTAAGCGGCGCGACCATTCGCGAGCAAGCTCGCTCCCACATTGATCGCAATTCCTGTGGGAGCGAGCTTGCTCGCGAAAGCGTCAGATCAAACAACACAGAATTCGGATAAGAAGAACAGCATGCGCACACTAACGATTGAACCGCTGACCAAAGAAGCCTTCGCCCCCTTCGGTGACGTGATCGAAACCGACGGCAGCGACCACTTCATGATCAACAACGGTTCGACCATGCGCTTCCACAAACTGGCGACGGTCGAAACCGCTACGCCTGAGGACAACGCGATCATCAGCATCTTCCGCGCCGACGCGCAGGACATGCCGCTGACCGTGAGCATGCTGGAACGCCATCCGCTGGGCAGCCAGGCTTTCATTCCGCTGCTCGGCAACCCCTTTCTGATCGTGGTCGCGCCACTTGGCGATGAACCTGTATCAGGCTTGGTCCGCGCCTTCGTCACCAACGGCAGGCAGGGCATCAATTACCATCGCGGCGTCTGGCACCACCCGGTGCTGACGATCGAAAAGCGGGATGACTTCCTGGTGGTTGATCGCAGTGGCACAGGCAATAACTGCGATGAGCATTTTTTCAAAGAGGATGAGCGTTTGATCCTCGCCCCCCACCAATAAGAGAAGGTCTGATCACCCGACAACAAGGGTGACAGGCGAGAGGTAAAGACTGTGGAAGCACATCTGTTGGAATGGCTGAACCTGAGCGTGCGCTGGGTTCACATGATCACTGGCGTGGCCTGGATCGGCGCGTCGTTCTACTTCGTCTGGCTGGAGAACAACCTCAACCGCGTCAACCCGAAAACCGGTCTTGCCGGTGATCTGTGGGCAATCCACGGCGGCGGTATCTATCACCTGGAAAAATACAAACTGGCCCCACCGTCGATGCCGGAGAACCTGCACTGGTTCAAATGGGAAGCCTACTTCACCTGGATGTCGGGGATCGCGCTGCTGTGCGTGGTGTTCTACTCCAACCCCGTGCTCTACCTCGTGGCACCCGGCAGCGGCCTGACCGGCCCTGAAGGCGTGGCCATCGGCATCGGTTCGCTGATCGCCGGCTGGTTCGTCTACGACTTCCTCTGCGATTCGCCACTGGGCAAAAAACCTGCTCTGCTGGGCTTCATCCTGTTCGTGCTGATCATCGGCGCGGCGTATGGCTTCAGCAAGGTGTTCAGCGGTCGTGGTGCGTACCTGCACGTCGGCGCGATCATCGGCACCATCATGGTCGGTAACGTGTTCCGCATCATCATGCCGGCGCAACGTGCACTGGTCGCAGCGATCGCCGAGAACCGCACACCGGACCCGGCGCTGCCAGCCAAGGGCCTGCTGCGTTCGCGTCACAACAACTACTTCACCCTGCCGGTGCTGTTCATCATGATCAGCAACCACTTCCCGAGCACCTACGGCAGCCAGTACAACTGGTTGATTCTGGCCGGGATCGCGGTGTTGGCGGTGTTGGTGCGTCACTACTTCAACACCCGTCACGACAGCCACAAGTTTGCCTGGACCCTGCCGGTGGCAGCGGTGGGCATGATCACCCTGGCGTACGTCACCGGCCCTGCGCCGATGCCGACCGCACCGGACGTGGCCAAGGCACCCGCGAAAATCGAGTACCAGCCACTGCCGGAAACGGCACTGGGCGGTGGCGCGAAACCGGCTGAAGCGGCGGCACCTGCAGCGCCAGCAGCAGCCCCTGCTGCGGCACCGGCGCAAGCGTCCAACGCCGGTCCTGCGTTCGACAAGGTGCACAACGTGATCCAGGAACGCTGCGCGGTCTGCCATTCGGCCAAACCGACCAGCCCGTTGTTCAGCGCGGCACCTGCCGGTGTGATGTTCGACACCCCCGAGCAGATCCGCCAGAACGCGGCGCGGATCCAGGCGCAAGCCATCACCACGCAGATCATGCCACTGGGCAACATCACTCAGATGACCCAGCAGGAACGTGACCTGATCGGTGCATGGATCGCGCAGGGAGCCCAGACCAACTGAGCCAGACAAAAGCCTGTGTAAAAGCAGGCTTTTGTGGCGAGGGAGCTTGCTCCCGCTGGGTCGCGAAGCGGCCCCTCTCTTTGCCTGAAGAGCAGGGACTGCTGCGCAGTCCAGCGGGAGCAAGCTCCCTCGCCACAAACAAGCTCTGCAGCCACAACTATGAATGATGCAAAAGGACAGCTGTGAGCCACCCGGCAGCTGTTCAATCACAAGAATAAAAAAGATCCGAGGTGTTGCATGTCCGAGCTGTCCAAAGCGCGCATCCCCGACGCACCCGCCATTCAGCGTTTGCCCCTTTTGCAACTGATCCTGGTCGGTTTGCAACATGTTCTGCTGATGTACGGCGGTGCCATCGCGGTGCCGTTGATCATCGGACAGGCCGCTGGCCTGAGTCGTGAAGAAATCGCCTTCCTGATCAACGCCGACCTGCTGGTCGCCGGTATCGCCACCATCGTCCAGTCGCTGGGTATCGGCCCGATGGGCATCCGCATGCCGGTGATGATGGGCGCCAGTTTCGCCGCTGTCGGTAGCATGGTCGCCATGGCCGGTATGCCCGGTATTGGTCTGCAAGGGATCTTCGGTGCAACCATCGCCGCCGGGTTCTTCGGCATGCTCATCGCGCCGTTCATGTCCAAGGTCGTGCGTTTCTTCCCGCCGCTGGTGACCGGCACAGTCATCACCTCGATCGGTTTATCGTTATTTCCCGTGGCTGTGAACTGGGCCGGTGGCGGCGCCGCGGCTGCGCAATTCGGCTCGCCGATTTACCTGGCCATCGCCGCCCTGGTGCTGGCGACCATTCTGTTGATCCACCGCTTCATGCGCGGGTTCTGGGTGAATATTTCCGTGCTGATCGGCATGTGTTTCGGCTACGTACTTTGCGGCGCGCTCGGCATGGTCGACCTGAGCGGCATGGCCAGCGCGCCATGGGTTCAGTTCGTCACCCCGCTGCACTTCGGCATGCCGAAATTCGAACTCGCGCCGATCCTGTCGATGTGCCTGGTGGTGGTGATCATCTTCGTCGAGTCCACCGGCATGTTCCTGGCGCTGGGCAAAATCACCGGCCAGGAAGTCTGCCCGCGCATGCTGCGTCGCGGCTTGATGTGTGACGCGGCTGCATCGTTCTTTGCCGGGTTCTTCAACACCTTCACCCACTCCTCGTTCGCGCAGAACATCGGCCTGGTGCAGATGACCGGCGTGCGCTGCCGCTCGGTGACCATCGTCGCCGGTGGTCTGCTGATCGTGCTGAGCCTGCTGCCGAAAGCGGCGTTCCTGGTGGCGTCGATTCCACCGGCGGTGCTTGGCGGTGCAGCGATTGCGATGTTCGGCATGGTGGCGGCTACCGGGATCAAGATCCTTCAGGAAGCCGACATCGGTGACCGTCGCAACCAGTTGCTGGTGGCGGTGAGCATCGGCATGGGCCTGATCCCGGTGGTGCGTCCGGAGTTCTTCGCGCACTTGCCGATGTGGATGAGCCCGATCACCCACAGCGGCATCGCCATGGCCACGCTCAGCGCACTGACCCTGAACCTGCTGTTCAATATCCTCGGCGGCGCCGAACGCGCAGCGATCAACGACTGCCATGCGCATTAACAGCATTACCGATTACCCCTGTGGGAGCGAGCTTGCTCGCGAAGAGGCCATGTCAGTCAACATCACTGTTGAATGACACACCGCTTTCGCGAGCAAGCTCGCTCCCACATGGACTATGCAACACCCTGCTTCAACAATAAAAACAAGAGGGAGCAACAGATGATTCGCACGCAAACCAACGTTCTGTTGAGTGGCGGCCTGCTGGCCGCGAGTCAGGCCATGGCCGGCGATTTACTGCTGTGGCAGACCAACAGCCTGAGCTACCTGTACGGCAAGAACTTCGCGATCAACCCGTCGATCCAGCAGACGGTGACGTTCGAGCACGCCGACAAGTGGAAGTACGGCGACAACTTCCTGTTCGTCGACAAGATCTTCTACAACGGCCAGGACGACCGCAACAAAGGCCCGCACACCTACTACGGCGAATTCACTCCGCGCTTCTCGTTCGGCAAGATCTTCGACCAGAAGCTCGAGTTCGGCCCGATCAAGGACGTGCTGCTGGCGATGACCTACGAGTACGGCGAAGGCGACAGCGAGGCCTACCTGATCGGCCCCGGCTTCGACCTGAAAGTGCCTGGCTTCAACTACGTGACCCTGAACATCTTCCGCCGCCACACCGAAGGCCCGCGCCCTGGAGACGGTGTGTGGCAGGTCACCCCGGGCTGGTCGTACAGCGTTCCCGTGGGCAATTCCGATCTGCTGATCGACGGCTATCTGGACTGGGTCGTCGACAACGACCAGAACTCGCGCGGCACCTACCACGCCAACCTGCACATCAATCCGCAGATCAAATACGACCTGGGCAAAGCCCTGGGCTGGAGCCACAAGCAACTGTACGTCGGCACCGAGTACAGCTACTGGAAGAACAAGTACGGAGTCGAAAGCAGCCATAACCTCGACACCAACCAGAACACCGCCAGCCTGCTGGTGAAGGTGCACTTCTAAGATGGCCCGCAACCGTGCCCCATACCTGTCGTCGGTGCTCTGTTGCGGGGCACTTGAGACCTGGCCGAGGAGTCAGTATTCTCCGCGGCCTCTTGAATTCGGTCTAAAAAAAAGCCCGGATTTAATTCCTGACCGAAGAGCCAACTTATCCCGGCCCCGGTCAGTACCGAGGCATCCCGAAAACACGCTCAATCGACTGTTTTTCAGCAGCCGAACGGGCGTTTTTTTGCTTTTCGAAAGCCTTGGCCCAGCTCTTGCTATCACCAGCGAAGCTGACCGATCGGATGACTTTTGCAGCAACGAAAAAAGGCGCCACACCAGAGCGCCGATCTTAAAAAAATAAACGTGGAACACCTACTTTGGGAGCAACCGAATGAAACGTATGTGCACCAGCCTGATGCTCGCGGGATCGATGTTGGCCGGGGGTCAGGCCATGGCCGATGGCCTGCTGCAATGGCAGAACAACAGCCTGACCTACCTCTACGGCAAAGACTTCAAGGTCAACCCGGCGATCCAGCAGACCGTCACCTTCGAACACGCCGACGCCTGGAAATACGGGGATAACTTCCTGTTCGTCGACAAGATCTTCTACAACGGCAAGGACGACGCCAACGTCGGCCCGAACACCACTTATGGTGAGTTCCAGCCACGTATTTCGCTGGGCAAAGTCCTGGACCAGAAGATCGAGTTCGGCCCGATCAAGGACGTGTTGCTGGCGATGACTTACGAGTTCGGTGAAGGCGACGTCGAGTCGTACCTGATCGGTCCTGGCTTCGATCTGGCGATCCCGGGTTTCGACTATTTCCAGTTGAACTTCTACCAGCGCCACACCGACAGCTCGCGTCCGGGTGACAACGTCTGGCAGATCACTCCGGTCTGGTCCTACACCATTCCGGTCGGCAGCTCGAACGTGCTGATCGACGGCTACATGGACTGGGTGGTCGACAACGACGTCAACAACAAGGGCGAGTATCACGCCAACCTGCACTTCAACCCGCAGGTCAAATACGACCTGGGCAAGGCCCTGCATTTTGGCGAGAAGCAGCTGTACGTCGGTGTTGAGTACGACTACTGGAAAGACAAATACGGGATCGAAGACTCCCGTGGCTTTACCACCAATCAGAACGTGACCAGCTTCCTGGTGAAGTTCCACTTCTGATCCTGGTATCAGTGGCGTCTGCAAGGACGCCTTCGCGAGCAAGCCCGCTCCCACACTGGTTTTGTGACCGACACAGAACCCATGTGGGAGCGGGCTTGCTCGCGAATGGCCGCACCGCAAATCTCAGGCCGGCACCACCGCTTCGCTGATCCCCAGAAACCGGCACAACTCTGCACGCTTGGCCAACGCATCGCGCCGTCCCAGGTCGATCAGTTCGCTGCAATACCCCGCCTCGAACAGCAGATAGCTCAACACCCCTGCCCCACTGGTCTTGGTCGCACCCGGGCCGCGCAGGAACAGGCGCAACGCCGCCGGCAACTCCTGGCGATGCCGCGCCGCGATTTCATCGATCGGCTGACTCGGCGCAATCACCAGCACCTCCACCGGCGCCACCCCCAGCTCCCGAGTCGGTACGCCCTCGGGCATCAGGTGACTGAACTGGTTCAGACGCTGCAGCAACTCGATGTCGCTCTCCAGGCTGTCGATGAACGTACTGTTGAGAAGGTGCCCGCCGATCTGCGCCAGGGTGGGCTGCTGACCGGTGTAGGAGCGCTCCAGCGGTTGCTGAGGATCGAAACCGCGCGGGTTGCCGCTGACGCCCACCACCAGCACCCGGCTCGCGCCCAGGTGCAGCGCCGGGCTGATCGGCGCCGATTGGCGGACTGCGCCGTCACCGAAATATTCCTCGCCGATTTTCACCGGGGCGAACAACAGCGGGATTGCTGAACTGGCCAGCAAGTGGTCCACCGACAACTGCGTCGGCACACCGATACGGCGATGCCGCAACCATGCATCGATCTTGCCGCCGCCCTGATAGAAGGTCACCGCCTGCCCCGACTCATAACCGAACGCCGTCACCGCCACCGCATGCAACTGCTCGCAGGCAATGGATTCGGCAATGCCGGACATGTGCAGTTTTTCGTTGAGTAAATCGCGTAAGGGCGAGCTGTTGAGCAGCGCCACCGGCAGGTGGCGGCCCATACCCAGCAGGCTGTGGCTGACGAAGCGGCTGGCCTGACGGATCACCCCCGGCCAGTCACTGCGCAGCACCCGATGGCTGCGAAAGCCCTGCCAGAACAGTGTGAGGCGTTCGATCGCCGCGCGAAAATCGGTGGCGCCACTGGCGAGGCTGACCGCGTTGATCGCCCCGGCCGAAGTGCCGACGATCACCGGAAACGGATTGTCCGCCCCCAGTGGCAGCAGTTCGGCAATCGCCGCCAGCACCCCCACCTGATACGCCGCCCGAGCCCCGCCGCCGGAAAGAATCAAACCTGTGACCGGTTCAGCTGGGCTCATCGCAACGCTCCATGGTGCTTGAAAGGGTGAGTGAATCAGCCGCGCCGTTTCGGGTAAAGCTTCGGCTCGCCCGGTGGACGGCTCTTGAAGCGGCGATGCGCCCACAAGTATTGCTCAGGGCAGGCGCGCAACGCACTTTCCACCCACTGGTTGATGCGGATGCAGTCGGCCTCTTCGGTTTCACCCGGGAAGTCTTCCAGCGGCGGATGGATCACCAGCCGGTAACCGCTGCCATCCGCCAGACGTTCCTGAGTGAACGGCACCACCAGCGCCTTGCCCAGCCGGGCGAACTTGGTGGTGGCGGTCACCGTTGCAGCCTGAATGCCGAACAACGGCACGAAGATACTTTGTTTGGCGCCGTAGTCTTGATCCGGTGCGTACCAGATCGCCCGGCCCGAACGCAGCAGCTTGAGCATGCCGCGCACATCGTCACGCTCCACCGCCAGCGAATCGAGGTTGTGCCGCTCGCGGCCACGACGCTGGACGAAGTCGAACAACGGGTTCTTGTGCTCGCGGTACATGCCGTCGATGGTGTGCTGCTGACCGAGCAGCGCCGCACCGATTTCCAGCGTGGTGAAGTGCGCGGCCATGAGGATCACGCCTTTGCCTTCGCGCTGGGCCTGTTGCAGATGCTCCAGGCCTTCGACGTGGGCCAGCTTCGCCAGACGCTCACGCGACCACCACCAACTCATCGCCATTTCAAAAAACGCAATGCCGGTGGAGGCGAAGTTTTCCTTGAGCAGGCGTTTGCGCTCGGCGGCGGATTTTTCCGGGAAGCACAGTTCAAGATTGCGCTTGGCGATGCGCCGCCGGTCGCCGGCCACGCGATACATCAATGCGCCCAGAATACGACCGATCGTCAGTAAAACCGCATACGGCAACTGCACGACCAGCCACAACAGCCCCAGACCGCACCAGAGCGGCCAGAAGCGGGGAGAAAGAAAGGCTCTTCGAAAACGCGGGCGATCCATTAAAGCTTCCGTAAATTCAGTGGCCGCGCATTCTACATTGTTCGACCCGGCTTGCGGCTCGCGGGCGTTCTCGTTATAAGTCTCGGCACTTTTAGTGACAAGCCGTTGTATGCCGATATGAGCCAAAACGAATCGCCAGATCAAGATCCTGTGTTCCAGTTGAAGGGCAGCATGCTGGCCATTACGGTGCTGGAGTTGTCCCGTAACGACCTCGACAGCCTCGATCGGCAACTGGCCGCCAAAGTCGCCCAGGCCCCGAACTTCTTCAGCAATGCCCCGCTGGTCCTGGCGCTGGACAAACTGCCACCGGGCGAAGGCGCGGTCGATCTGCCCGGTCTGATGCGCGTGTGCCGCCAGCATGGCCTGCGTACCCTGGCGATCCGCGCCAGTCGCATCGAAGACATCGCCGCCGCCATCGCCATCGACATCCCGGTGCTGCCGCCGTCCGGCGCCCGGGAACGACCGCTGGAAGCCCCGGAACCGGAAGTCAAAAAGAAGCCGGAAAAGCCGCCGGAGCCGACCGTCAAACCGACCCGTGTGATCACCACGCCAGTACGTGGTGGCCAACAGATATACGCCCAGGGTGGCGATTTGGTCGTGGTTTCCTCGGTCAGTCCGGGGGCGGAACTTCTTGCCGATGGCAACATCCATGTATACGGCCCGATGCGCGGTCGCGCGCTGGCCGGTGTCAAGGGCGACACCAAGGCGCGGATTTTCTGTCAGCAATTGAGCGCTGAACTGATCTCCATCGCCGGGCATTACAAGGTTTCCGAAGATTTGCGCCGCGATCCACTGTGGGGCTCCGGTGTACAGGTCAGCCTGTCGGCCGACGTGTTGAACATCATTCGGCTTTAACGGATACTGCCGCATTTTCCAAGCATCTCTAAAACGTAGCGAAAACGGCTCAAACGAAGTAGGAAAAAGGATCAAGGAGCGTTTGCCCCCGGCAAGTGCGACTTGCGCCGAACTCCAGCCAAGGCTGTCCGACTGCAGTAGTTTTCAAGAGATGTTTTTCAGGGGCTAAAAAGTCCTTCTTCCTTAGGGGTGAAACACCTTGGCCAAGATTCTCGTGGTTACATCCGGCAAGGGTGGTGTGGGTAAGACCACCACCAGCGCCGCTATCGGTACCGGCCTCGCTCTGCGCGGCCACAAAACAGTGATCGTCGACTTCGACGTGGGCTTGCGTAACCTCGACCTGATCATGGGTTGCGAGCGTCGCGTGGTGTACGACTTCGTCAACGTGGTCAACGGCGAAGCCAACCTGCAGCAGGCCCTGATCAAAGACAAGCGCCTGGAAAACCTCTACGTGCTGGCCGCCAGCCAGACCCGCGACAAAGACGCGCTGACCGTCGAAGGCGTGGAAAAAGTCCTGATGGCGCTCAAGGAAGACTTCGACTTCGTGGTCTGCGACTCCCCGGCGGGCATCGAGAAAGGTGCGCACCTGGCCATGTACTTCGCCGACGAAGCGATCATCGTGACCAACCCGGAAGTGTCCTCGGTACGTGACTCCGACCGCATGCTGGGCCTGTTGGCCAGCAAATCGCGTCGCGCCGAAAACGGCGAAGAGCCGATCAAGGAACACCTCCTGCTGACCCGTTACAATCCGCAGCGCGTCAGCGATGGCGAGATGCTGGGCGTCGAAGACGTGAAGGAAATTCTGGCCGTGACCCTGCTGGGCGTCATCCCTGAGTCGCAAGCGGTTCTGAAAGCTTCCAACTCGGGCGTCCCGGTGATTCTCGACGACCAGAGCGATGCCGGTCAGGCGTACAGCGATGCCGTTGATCGTCTGCTGGGCAAAGAAAAAGAACATCGTTTCCTCGATGTTACGAAGAAGGGATTCTTCGAGCGCCTGTTTGGAGGTAGGTAATGAACCTTTTTGACTTCTTTCGTGCCAACAAAAAGCCAAGTACCGCCTCGGTAGCGAAAGAGCGTCTACAGATCATCGTGGCGCATGAGCGCGGCCAGCGCAGCACGCCGGATTACTTGCCAGCCTTGCAGAAGGAACTGGTCGACGTGATCCGCAAGTACGTCAACATCGGTAACGACGACGTACATGTTGCACTGGAAAGCCAGGGCAGTTGCTCGATTCTGGAACTCAACATCACCCTGCCAGATCGCTGAGTCGATCCGGCAGTCGCTACGGCGGCTCGGGCTGCTGATGCTCGTGTAGGAGCTGGGGGGGG
>NZ_JANLOG010000032.1:0-40660 GCF_025466205.1 Pseudomonas sp. 13B_3.2_Bac1 | reverse complement strand
AGCGGAGTGTCAGTGACAAATCACTAACTGACAGGACGCCTTCGCGAGCAAGCTCGCTCCCACAGAGGATCAGAGTGTTCTTCAGTGCAAATCCAGCCATTGCCGTTATCATGTCGCCCATTCCGAGCGCCCGGCGCTTCTTTCCCTGGACAGTGAACACCTACATGCACACCCTTGCTCAATTGCGCGCCGGCGAGTTGTCGGGCATTACCCGGCTTGATCTGTCTTGCGGTCTGACCGAGTTTCCCCGCGAGATTTTCGAGCTGGCCGACACGCTGGAGGTACTCAACCTCAGCGGCAATGCCTTGAGCAGCCTGCCCGACGACCTGCATCGCCTGACCCGAATGCGCATTCTGTTCTGCTCGGACAACCACTTCACCGAGGTACCAGCCTGTGTCGGCCAATGCACGGCGCTGACGATGATCGGCTTCAAGGCCAACCGCATCAGCCACGTGCCGGGCGCAGCACTGCCGCCGCTGCTGCGCTGGTTGATCCTGACCGACAACTGCATCGAAACCCTGCCGACCGAACTGGGTGAGCGTCCTTACCTGCAAAAACTGCTGCTGGCCGGCAATCGCCTGCAAACGCTGCCGGCCTCCATGAGCCAATGTCACCGTCTGGAGCTGATCCGCATCGCCGCCAACCGCTTGCGCGAACTGCCGCAATGGTTGCTGACCCTGCCAAGCCTGACCTGGCTGGCCTATGCCGGTAATCCGCTGGAAACCGAAGCCGACGCCGCCGCGCTGGAAGCCACGCCGCTGATCGACTGGTCGGCGCTGCGTCTGGAGCAACGCTTGGGCGAAGGCGCTTCGGGGGTGATTTCCCGGGCATTGTGGCAGCGCGCCGACGGCTCGCAGGTGCCGGTCGCAGTGAAGCTCTATAAAGGTGAAATGACCAGCGACGGGTCGCCGCTGCACGAGATGAACGCCTGCATCACCGCCGGCCTGCACCCGAACCTGATTCGCGTGGAGGGCCGCATTCACGATCATCCTGACGGCCAACATGGCCTGGTGATGCAACTGATCGATCCGAGCTTCCGTAACCTCGCGGCATTGCCAAGCCTGGCCAGTTGCTCGCGGGATGTGTATGCCGAGGATTGCCGGTTCAGTGCAGAGGTGGCGTTGAACATTGCCCAAGGCATCGCTTCGGCGGCTGAACACCTGCATCAACAGGGCATCACCCACGGCGATCTCTACGGCCACAACATTCTGTTGAACGATCAGGGCGATTGCTTGCTGGGGGATTTCGGCGCGGCGTCGTTCCATGCCACCACCGACAACCTGGAAACCCGGGCGCTGCAACGCATCGAAGTGCGGGCGTTCGGGATTCTGCTCGGGGAATTGCTGGCGCGCATCGACTCAGGGTTGAGCGATGAGCGGCGCGAGCGGCTGCAAGCGCTGGAACAGCGTTGCTGTCAGCCGGATGTGCTGGCGCGACCGGGGTTCAGCGAAGTGATCGAGGTGCTGGAAAAGCTTTAACTGACGCAAATCCTGTGGCGAGGGCACTTGCTCCCGCTGGACGGCAAAGCCGTCCCAAAAACAACGACTGCTGCGCAGCCGAGCGGGAGCAAGCTCCCTCGCCACAGTTATCTTTGCAACAGATCAGCCCGCCAGACCAACAAACATGTCCTGCACATCGTCATGGTTGTCGAGGCCTTCCAGGAACGCTTCAACTTCAGCCATCTGCTCGGCACTCAGGCCGCTGACCGGGTTCTTCGGCTGGTAGCCGAGTTTGGCCGACAGCACAGTGAAACCTTGCTCAGGCAGGGCCTTCTGTACCGCGTCGAGGTCGGTCGGATCGGTCAGGAACAGGGTCGCGCCCTCTTCGCCCGGTTCGAAGTCCTGGGCACCGGCCTCAATCGCGGCCATTTCCGGATCGGCGTCCGGAGTGTCCGGCGCAGCTTCGATCATGCCGACGTGGTTGAAATCCCAGGCCACCGAACCGGAAGCACCCAGTTGGCCCTTACGGAAGGCCACGCGAATTTCTGCGACGGTGCGGTTGATGTTGTCGGTGACGCACTCGACGATCAACGGAACCTGATGCGGCGCGAAACCTTCGTACGTCACGCGGTGGTACTGCACGGTTTCGCCCAGCAGGCCGGCGCCTTTCTTGATGGCGCGGTCCAGGGTTTCCTTGGGCATCGAAGCTTTCTTGGCCTGTTCGACCACCAGACGCAGGTGTGCGTTGGTGGCGGTATCGGCACCGTTGCGGGCAGCGATGGTGATTTCTTTCACCAGTTTGCCGAAGATCTTGCCCTTGGCGTTGGCTGCCGCTTCTTTGTGTTTAACCTTCCACTGTGCGCCCATTACTCACTCTCTTGATCTGTGGCGCCGAGACATCTATTGGCCGACGCGTGGCGCCAAGTTTATACGGCCTAAAGTTGGCAATCGACCAAAAATATTCATTGTTGAATCGACATCTTCACCACACCTTGTAGGGCGATTCTGAAAACCACACTAGCCATGACCATTCGTGCTCGCGTTTTCGTACCCTCTGCCGTCCGTATTGCCCCACAGAGCCCGTACGAATGCTCAATGACAAGGAAAGCCCTTTCACCCTGACCCTGAGTGACGGCCAACTGTGCCTGCCGGTGCTGCGTTTCAGCGGCAAGGAGGCACTGAATCAGCCTTTTCGTTTCGAGATTGACGTGATCGGCCTGGCCCCCGCCCTGCCGCCGGGAAGCCTGCTGCGCCAACCGGCGTTCCTGCGTCTGGGCGTCGATCACGGGATTCATGGCCTGATCCACAGCGTAAGTTGCGAACATCGCGCCAGCCACCGTATCGGCTACCGGCTGACGCTGGTCCCGCATCTGCTGAGTCTGGAGCAGTCGCCGCGGCGCCGGGTCTTCGTGCAAGCGAGTGTGCCGGCGATCCTCGCGCAATTGCTCGGCGAACATGAACTGCCGCCGGACAGTTACCGGATCGAGATGAGCGTCGGCCAATACCCACCAAGGGAATTTTGCCTTCAGTTCGAGGAAAGCGACCTGGCCTTCATGCAACGGCTGTGTGAGGAGGAAGGCATTCACTATCACTTCGAACATCGCCCGCAGGGGCATGTCGTGGTGTTTGCCGATGACAACCTGAGCCTGCCGCAGGAACCATTGCCCGTGCCGTTTGCCGTGACCGACGACACGCCGTCACCGCGCATCAGCACCCTGCTGCAACGCCATGACGCGACACCGGTCATGGCCGCGCACAGCATTCGCAACCGGGGCCAGGAGATCAGCGCCGCAGACGCGGCCAACCACCCCGTGCCCGCGCTCACACCGTTGAACCTGTCGGGCGAACAGCGCCACGCCGAACAACGCAGCCGTCGCCACCTGCAACGCCAGCGCTGCCAGTCGCGCACGATCCGGGGCTGCTGCGATTGCAGCGCACTGCGCAGCGGCCATCTGTTGCAGATCAGCGGGCACCCGATCAATGCCTTCAACGAACAATGGCTGATCACCGAACTGCACCATCAAGGCCAGCACCCTTCGATTCTTGATCCGACTACGGGTGTGCATCGCTATCAAAACGACTTTACTGCCCTGCCTTGGTCGAGCGATTTCCGCCCGCCTCTGGCACAGCCACGTCCGAACATCGGCGGCTATCACCTGGCGCAAGTGCTGGGATCGCCCGGCCAGCCAGCGCCACTGGACGATCGCGGGCGCATCGGCGTCAGCCTCTGGCCGGCGCAGACCGCTGAGTCTGCATGCCTGTGGCTGCCGATCGCGCTGACCGGCGCCGGCCAACTCGCCGCCCACCAGCTACCCCGCGCCGGCAGTGAGGTGTGGGTGAGCTTCCTCGACAGCGACCCGGATCGACCGATCCTCTGCCTCGCCAACCCGCGGCCCGCGCCACCGCGCGAAACGTCGCCACCGCGCGACAGCAGCCTGTTGCTCGATTGGCTGCTCCATGGCGCCGATCCGTAAGCGCCGCAGACATTGGAATTGAGTACAGCGGCCGGAACCTGGTTGGCTGGGAGGGCGCTATCGCGAGCAGTCTCACTCCTACAGTTGGAATAAGTGTGGTCAGTTAGAGAATGGTCGGCTGTCAGGCCGCCATCGCCAGCAGGCTGGCTCCTACAGCTCAGAGAGCGTGCCCCGCATGCGGCGAAGCCGCCCCACTTAACACAATGAGCGTTAGCTCGAGTAAAGCTTTTGATCTCAGGGCCCGTCGGCAGGCTGAGTGGAGGGATTTATCCGGGGGTGGGAGCGCAGCGACCGTTTGGCGCAGCCAAACACAGCGAGAGGAGGTGCAGCGAAGCAAACCGTAGGCGCTGCCCCCCGGATGAATCCCGGAGCGAAGGAACCCGAGCCCAGGCGAGGGCCGAACGTCAGGGCATAGACCTTTTGGTTACTTTTGGGGCGTTTGCCAAAAGTGACCCGCCGTAAGGGCGGAACCATAGGAGGCCGTTACCGCAGCAACGGATATGCCCCCATAAATCAAAGCCCCCCAATCATCCCTTGTCAGCCTTCCCCGCCGCCGCCGCAAACCTCGCCAACCGCACATCCAGATGCCGCGGCCGCCGCCCATGATCCTCAGCCCGCTCCTTGCGCCGAATCGCATTACGCACCATCAACGACCCCAGATACCGAATCGGCTCCGGCGGAAAATACCCCAACGGCCCATTCACCAATGGCGAACGGGTCCAAGGGTTATCAAGCCCCTGCACCAACGAGGCAAGAATCTGCCCGCCCATGTGACACGGCCCGACACCACTGCCGGAATATCCAAAGCCATAAAACACATTGCCACTGGCACTCATCTGCCCAAAAAACGGCAACCCGGTCACCGAGCGATCCGACGGCCCATTCCACGTCGCATCGACCTTGACCTCGGTAAACGCCGGAAAAAACTCCCCAAGGCTGCGCTTGAGCAAATCCGCATAAGGCGACGGCTGATCGAACACCGGCAACATCCGCCCACCAAAAGCGAAGGTGTTACCCCCCTTGCCAAGCATGATCCGGCCGTCCGGCGTGTTGTGGTAGTAGTGCACGAAAATCCGCGAATCGAGCACCGTGACGCCGCTGGTCAAACCGATGTCCTGCAGCAGATCGGGGCGCGGCTCGGTGATCAGCATGTCGCTGGAAACAATCGCCACGCTACGCTCGAACTGCGGAAACGCCCGGGCCATCCACGCGTTCATCGCCAGTACCACCCGGTCAGCAATCACACTGCCGCCGGCGGTGTGAATACGCGCTGGGCGCCCTTCTTCCAGGCCGGTCATCGCAGTGTTTTCATGGATCTTCACGCCCAGTTGCAACGCCACCCGGCGCAGGCCGCGCACCAGCTTGCCCGGTTGCACACTGGCAGCTGCCGGCGAGAACCAGCCCTCCAGATGCTTGCCGGAACCGGCCATGCGCTGCACATCGGCCACCGGGCGCTGGGTGAATGAGTTGATGCCCTGCCCCTCCAGCGCCGCGATCACTGCGTCGGTCGAGCCGACCTGCGCCTTGTTTGTAGCGGTGTACAGCGTGCCGTCGAGGCGGTAATCGGCCTCGACGCCGTACTGTTCGCAGAACGCGCCGATGGCGTGGATGCTGCGCTCGGATTCCTTGACCAGACGTACCGCCTCCTCGACGCCGAACAGCCGCTCGAGGGTGAAATACTTGGCTGACCACGACAACGCACAACCGCCGTTGCGCCCGCTGGCACCGGCGCCGCAGATGTCGGCTTCGATCAGCAGCACGTCGAGTTCAGGGTTCTGCTGCTTGAGCATGATCGCCGTCCACAACCCGGTGTAGCCGCCGCCGACGATGCACACGTCAGTGCGTACTTCGCCTTGCAGCGGTGGGCACGTTGCGGATGGATCGGCCTGCAAGGCCTGTTCGAGCCAAAACGGTCGCATGGGATTCTCCAGTCAGATGGCCACGACACAGCCTGCCGCGAGCGCCGCAGCAGGCCGCGAGGCAAGGGTTTTCAGTTACGCAGGGGTTTGATGGTCAGCGGGCAATTGGGGATGGACGCGCGCGGTTCCATCACCCCGACCGGGCGGCTGTTCCAGTGCGGAATCAGCACCAGCGCCGAGAACAATGCGCAGCCGGCGAAGACGATGAACACCGTCACCGAATCGAAGTAACCCGGCAGCAATCCGCCGAGCACTGCGCCGACCGAGCCGCAACCGTTGACGAAACCGGCCGCGGTGGCACCGGCCTTAGCCTTGCCAAAGTCGATCGCCGCCGCGCCGCTGATCATCGAGTCCGGTCCGTACAGGGTCAGACCCATGACAAACAGCAGCGCCACCACCAGCATCACGCTGCCGGTGTGCAACGCGCCCATGAACAGCGCTAGGGTCACGGTCAGCGCCAGCAGGCTGAGGACGCAGGCTGGCATGCGCCGGGCGCCGAACAGTTTGTCCGAGGCCATGCCGATCATGATCGGCCCGAGCAGACCGGCCAGTTCGAACGAGGTGGGAATGATCGCCGCGCCGACCTTGCCGACACTGGGCATCTGTTCGAAGACAATCACCGGGCCCCACAGCAGAATCGCGTAGCGCGCCGGTTTCAGCATGAAATACGCCAGGCCCAGCACCAGCACCGTGCGGTTGCGCAGGATTTCCTTCAACGGCTCCCAGACGCTGAGTTTGCTGTTGGCTTCGGTCTCTGCCGCACTCAATTCCGGCTCCGGCTCCACCGCTGGCAAGCCGACGTCTTCCGGTTTGTTGCGCTGGAATATAAAGAACAGCACCGCCACCGCCGCCACTACCGCCGCACTGGAAATGAACGCGGCGTGCCAGGTGCCCATCAGCGTATACGCCCACCAGCCGGCAAACGGCGAGGCCACCAGACCGCCAAACGCGTAGCAGGAACTCCACAGACCGAGTACCCGCCCACGCTGTTCGGCCGGGAAGAAACTGCCGAGGTTCTTGCACAGCCCCGACCAGCCGGTGGATTGCGCCAGGCCCTGAATCAGCATGCAGGTGGCGAAAATCGGCAGCGTGGCGAAGCTGCCCATCACCAGTGCCGCACCCGCGGAAATCAACAGCCCGCCGAGCACCACAACCCTTGGGCCAAAGCGGTCGGCGAGCATGCCCCAGGTGAATTGGCCGATGGCGTAGGCCGCCAGATAGATCGCATCGAGGTTGGCCATGGCCATCTTGTCGAGCATGAACGTCGGGTCTTCGGCGATGCCCAGTTTGGCCACCGAAAACGCTTTGCGGGTGAAATAGAAAGCGGCGTACGCGAGCCAGGTGATAGCGAAAATCTGCATGCGCCAACGCGCAATGGTGCCGATGTGCTTGTTCATTGTGGTTCTGACCTCAGGATGTGAGTGTGCCGGCAGAATCGTTAAGTAAACGCCTGTGTTTTTTATTGTTGAGCACTGCGCCAGCGCCCCATCCCTAATGGCGATAGCGGTCAGATGAGTCCTGTTCTTGCACGCACAGGCTCATCGCCAACCCTGCTGTCCGTACAGACAGGCAGCGATGGCGTGAGCGGATCAAAGCAATTACTGTTTAATAAATAAAATCGATTTATCGTATTTCACACATAAGCTCAGCTTGTTACTGGAGGCTGCATGTCGGTGTCCCACGCCCAGCTCAAAGCCTTTCACGCCGTGGCTGTCCACGGAAGCTTCACCAAAGCCGCCGAACGGCTTTTTCTCACACAACCGGCGATTTCCGACCAGGTGCGCAAACTCGAGGAACGCTTTGGCGTGTTGCTGTTTCACCGCAACAAGCGTTCGGTGCGCCTGACCGATCTCGGTGAGCGTCTGCTGGCGATTACCCAACGGCTGTTTGTGATTGAGGCTGAAGCACAGGAGTTGCTGCAGGATTCCCGGGCCTTGCAAACCGGCAGCCTGATTCTGGCAGTGGATGCGCCGGTGCATGTGCTGCCGCAGATCGCGCGGTTTTGCGAGCGCTACCCGGGGATCAGCGTGAAGATCGAAACCGGCAACACCGATGAATCGCTGTTTCGCCTGTTCAACTATCAGGCCGATCTGGCGCTGCTCGGGCGCGATGTCACTGATGAGCGCCTGCTGTGCGTGCCACTGCGCAACGACCCGATGGTGGCGTTCGTTTCGCGCCATCACCCGTGGGCCGAGCGTGAGTCGATCTGCCTGGCCGATCTCGACGACACGCCGCTGGTGCTGCGCGAACACGGCTCGGTGACCCGGCAGACCCTGGAAGAAGAAATGGCCCGCGCCGGGTTCCGTATTCGCCCGGCGATTCAGGTCGAGGGCCGGGAAGCCGCGCGTGAGGCGGTGGTGGTGGGAATTGGTGTGGGGGTGGTGTCGGCAGCGGAGTTTGGCGCGGATTCGCGAGTCTGCGCGTTGCCGATTACCGATTGCACCCGGCGATTGACCGAGACGCTGGTGTGCTTGCGTGAGCAGAGTTCGCGGCGGGTGGTGGCGACGTTTCTCGATATGGTGCGCGAGAGTCTTGCGTAAACAGGTCTGGCCCCTTCGCGAGCAAGCTCGCTCCCACAGGGTTCTCGGTCGTTCACACATTATGTACACGCCACAATACCTGTGGGAGCGAGCTTGCTCGCGAATGACGCGCCGCGAATTGTCAGACTGTCGTCAGACCAAAGAACGCCTGAATCAAGCGCAATTCCCGCCGCCGCTCCATGCACCCGATCATGTGCCGATTGACCAACCCGTCCCCGACAATCGGAATCGCCACCACCCGCGGGTCATGGCTGACCTCCACCGACGACACCACACCCACCCCGAGTTCCGCCGCCACCGCTTCGGTCACCGCCTCGCGACTGTCCAGCTCCAGCAACACTCGCGGATGCACCGCCGCCTGCGTGCAGGCCTGATCAAAGGTGCGCCGGGTGATCGAACTCGGCTCGCGCAGCACCATGATCACCTGATCCAGCTCCTTGAGCTTTACTTCGCCGGCACGCTGCGCCCACGCATGCCCGGCGGGCACCAGCGCGCAGATCCTCGATTCGCTCAAGGCTTGCAGATGCAGGCCCTTGCGCGGTTCGACCTCGGTCAGCACCGCCACGTCCGCATGCTCGGATAGCAGCGCGGCGAGGGTTTCCTGCGCATTGCCCAGGCGCAGATTCACCGTGATCCCCGGATAACGTGCGCGCAGGCTGGCGAGCATCGGCATGACCATGTGCGGCCCGTCCGCCGCCACCTCCAGACGCCCGGTGAGCAACTGGCGGTTGGCCTCAAGCATGGTCTGCGCTTCTTCGGCCAGACCGAACATGGCGCGGGTGATCGCCGCCAGTTTGGTGCCCTCCTCGGTCAGCTCCACCCGGCGTGCCGTACGGCGCAACAAGGTGATCTGGTAGTGCTCCTCCAGCGCTTTGATATGCCCGGTGACCGCCGGCTGGCTGATAAACAAGCGTGCGGCGGCGCGAGTGAAGCTGCCTTCCCGGGCCACGGCGTCGAAGGCACGCAGCTGGAACAGATTCATGAATAACCCTCACTGATGGCTGGCATAACAACAAACAATTTGATTGATGCAACGCCGAATTGCAACGTATGCCCCGTAGCTTCATCCCACAGCGCTTTCGCGAGGACACACGAATGAGTACTGCCGCCCCCATCCTGCTCACTCCCGGCCCGTTGACCACCTCGGCGCGCACCCGCCAGGCAATGATGGTCGACTGGGGGTCATGGGATGACCGCTTCAATCAACTGACCGCCAGCCTCTGCGAGCAACTGCTGGCGATCCTCAACGGCGCCACCACTCACCACTGCGTGCCGTTGCAGGGCAGCGGCACCTTCGCCGTCGAAGCTGCCATCGGTACCCTGGTGCCGCGTGACGGTAAAGTCCTGGTGCTGATCAACGGCGCCTACGGCAAGCGTCTGGCAAAGATCTGCGAAGTGCTCGGCCGCTCGTTCAGCACCTTTGAGACTGCCGAAGACGAACCGACTACCGCCGCCGACGTCGATCGTCTGCTGCGCGCCGACGGCGACATCACCCACGTTGCGCTGATTCACTGCGAAACCAGCACCGGCATCCTCAACCCGTTGCCGGAGATCGCTGACGTCGTTGCGCAACACGGCAAGCGCTTGATCATCGACGCCATGAGCTCGTTCGGCGCACTGCCGGTGGACGCGCAAAGAGTGCCGTTCGACGCACTGATCGCCGCCTCCGGCAAGTGTCTGGAGGGCGTGCCGGGAATGGGTTTCGTCTTTGCTCGCAAAGAATCACTGGCCGCAGCCGCCGGCAATTCGCACTCGCTGGCGATGGACCTGTACGACCAGCACAGCTACATGCAGAAGACCGGCCAGTGGCGCTTCACCCCGCCGACCCATGTGGTCGCGGCGCTGCACGAAGCGCTGCTGCAATACAACGAAGAAGGTGGTCTCCCCGCTCGCCATGCGCGCTACGCCGCCAACTGCCAGGCGCTGATGGAAGAGACGGGCAAGCTCGGGCTGCGCAGCTTTCTGCCGGCGGCGATCCAGGCACCGATCATCGCCACCTTCCATGCCCCGCAAGACCCGCGCTACCAGTTCAAGGACTTCTACGAACGGGTCAAGGCCAAGGGTTACATCCTCTACCCCGGCAAGCTGACCCAAGTCGAAACCTTCCGCGTCGGCTGCATCGGCCACGTCAGCCCGGACGAAATGCGCCAGGCCGTCGCGGCAGTGGGTGAAGTGCTGCGCGAGATGGAAGTCCTCGAGATCTGAACAACACCCCAATCCCCCTGTGGGAGCGGGCTTGCTCGCGAAAGCGGTTGAACATTCAACATTAATGTCGACTGACACAACGCCTTCGCGAGCAAGCCCGCTCCCACAGTTTTGAACCGTATTGCCAACTCAGGAATTGATTGCCATGAACTACACCAACCCAAGCAAACTGCAAGCCGCCATCCTCGACTGGGCTGGCACCGTGGTCGATTTCGGCTCGTTCGCGCCAACCCAGATCTTCGTCGAAGCCTTCGCCGAATTCGACGTGCAGGTGTCCATCGAAGAGGCCCGCGGCCCGATGGGCATGGGCAAGTGGGACCACATCCGCACCCTGTGCGATCAGCCGCAAGTGGCCGAGCGTTATCGCAAAGCGTTCGGCCGCACGCCGACCGATGACGACGTCACCGCCATCTACAACCGCTTCATGCCACTGCAGATCGAGAAGATCGCCGAACACTCGGCACTTATCCCCGGCGCACTGGACACCATCGCCAACCTGCGCCAGCAAGGGATCAAGATCGGCTCCTGCTCCGGCTACCCGAAACAGGTGATGGACAAGGTCGTGGCGCTGGCCGCCAGCAACGGCTACGTCGCCGACCACGTGGTGGCCACCGACGAAGTGCCAAATGGCCGTCCGTGGCCGGCCCAGGCCCTGGCCAACGTGATCGCCCTGGGCATCGACGACGTCGGCGCCTGCGTGAAGATCGATGACACCGTGCCGGGCATCCTCGAAGGCCGTCGCGCCGGGATGTGGACTGTGGCGCTGATCTGCTCGGGCAACGCGCTGGGCCTGGATTACGCGGGCTACCGTGCACTGGGTAGCGACGAACTGGCCAGTGAACGCAAACGCATTCACGCGCTGTTCGCCGATTCGCGTCCGCACTACATGATCGACACCATCAGCGACCTGCCGGAAGTGATTGCCGATATCAACAAGCGCCTGGCCAACGGTGAAATGCCACAATCGAGCTGATCGCCGCTGCGTTAAAAGAAAAAACGCCAGTGTCTTCGTGACACTGGCGTTTTTTTATGAAAAAGCAGCACAACACCTGATTCAGCGCATTAAAAGACCGATCAGCATCAGGCAAATCCGTCAAAGCGGATTACAGTTAAAGCATGCCGTCGCACAAGAACGGCACGCAGTGACCCTGATCCGTGAGGAAATACCGTATGCCGTGGACAAGTTCCGAATCCCGCTACAGCACCGTGTCCGTGCTGCTGCACTGGCTGATGCTGGTCCTGTTGATCCTGGTATATGCCAGCATGGAGTTGCGCGGGATCTTTCCCAAGGGCAGTGGCGGCCGCACGCTGATTCGCGAAGTGCATTACATGCTTGGCCTGACCGTGTTCGTGCTGGTGTGGTTTCGTCTTGTAGCCCGCAGCATCGGCCCGGCACCGAAAATCTTCCCGGCGTCCCCCCAATGGCAGACCTTGCTGGCGCGGGTGATGCACTGGCTGTTGTACCTGTTCATGATCAGCATGCCGATCCTCGGCTGGCTGATCACCAGCGCCGAGGGGCATCAGGTGATGTTCTACGGCTTCGATCTGCCACTGCTGGTCAATGAAGACAAGGCTTTCGCCAAGCAGGTGGAACACTGGCACGTGTTGATCGGCAACATCGGCTACTGGCTGATCGGCCTGCATGCGCTGGCGGGGCTGTATCACCATTATGTGGTCGGCGATAACACCCTGTTGCGGATGATGCCCAAGCGCGCGGAACGCTGAGGCCCAGTTTTGACCATGCCTTGTGGTGAGGGAGCTTGCTCCCGCTGGGCTGCGCAGCAGACCCAAATTCTGAAAATGCGGACAGTCAGGCAGAGCGATGTCGCTGGACTTGCGACGGCTGCGCCGCCGAGCGGGAGCAAGCTCCCTCGCCACATAAGTTCAACTGCAGGAACTGAATCCGCGGCGCCCCTGCAAGCCGCCGGTATGCACGAAGATCAGCCGCGTGCCGTGCTCGAACCTGCCCGCTTCAACCTGCTGCTTCAGCGCCAATAACGCCTTGCCGGTGTACAGCGGCTCCAGCGGAACGCCACTACTGCGCTCAGTGCTGTCGATGAATTCAAGCAACTGCGCATCAACCTTGGCAAAACCACCCCGGCTCGCGTCGAACAGCGCGTAGTCCACCGCAACCCGCCCCGCCTCCTGAACAATCGCCTCAACCTGCGGCGCCACGCCATGGTCCTCCGGCACCGCCAGCGCACCGTACACCGGATGCTCTCCCGCCTCGGCGAGCACCAGCCCTGCCAACGTCGTCCCGGTGCCGCAGGCCAGCCACCAGCCGTGATAATCGCTCCAGCTCAATCCGGCCAATTGCGCGTTGACCTGCGCCTTCAGCGCCGCACAACCGAGCGCCCCGGGCAATCCGCCGCCGCCCTCCGGCACCGCATGAAAGTCCGGATACTGTGTCTGCCACGGCTGCCAGAACCCCGGCGCATGCCGATCCCGATAGCCGCCAAACCCCAGCCAGTGCAGTTGCATGCCGAACGCCTGCAAATCCGCAACCGTAGGTGTCTGCTGCGGATGCCCGCGCAACAGGCCGACTGTTTTGAAGCCCAGACGTTTGCCCGCCGCTGCGAGCGCATGCAGATGATTGGAATGCGCGCCACCAAGACTGATGATGCCTCGCGCCCCGGCGCGATCGGCGGCCTTGAGGTGCTCAACGAGTTTGAACCACTTGTTGCCACTGATCAGCGGGTCGATCCGGTCCAGACGCAGGATGGCGACCTCGATACCGGCGGTGCTGAGCCAGTCGAGCTGAAGTCGTTCGAGGGGGGCTTGGGGTAGCCAGTTGGCGGGAGGGAGAAGCATGGCCGAATGATCATTCTGGATTGAGCCGGCATTCTAATCGCTCACAGGACGCCATCGCGAGCAGGCTCACTCCTACAGGATCCGCGCCATCCATAAATTCTGCGAACACCACAAATCTACTGTGGGAGCGGGCTTGCTCGCGAAGGCGTCGTGTCAGTCGACATGTGTATTGGCTGACACTCCGCTTTCGCGAGCAAGCCCGCTCCCACATTGGAGATTTGTGGGGCTTAGAGTTCAGCAGCCAGACGCGACCCCTGATTGATCGCGCGCTTGGCATCCAGCTCCGCTGCCACATCGGCGCCGCCGATCAGGTGCACGTTCTGCCCCGCCGCCACCAGACCGTCCTGCAGCTCACGCAGCGGATCCTGGCCGGCGCAGATCACGATGTTGTCCACTGCCAGCACTTGCGGCTCGCCGGTTTCGCCGATACGGATGTGCAGGCCTTCGTCGTCGATCTTCAGGTATTCGACGCTGTTGAGCATCTGCACCTGCTTGTTCTTCAGGCCAGTGCGGTGAATCCAGCCGGTGGTCTTGCCCAGACCGTCGCCGACCTTGGTTTTCTTGCGCTGCAACAGGAACACTTCACGGGCCGGTGCATGCGGCGCCGCTTTGATCCCGGCCACGCCACCACGGGCTTCCAGATTCGTGTCGATGCCCCACTCTTTCCAGAACGCGGTGCGATCCAGACTGGTGGCCACGCCTTGGTGGACAAGGAATTCCGAGACGTCGAAACCGATACCGCCCGCACCGATCACCGCCACGCGTTTGCCCACCGGTTTGCGCTCGAGGATCACGTTCAGGTAGCTCAGCACCTTGGCATTTTCGACACCCGGAATCGCCGGCACACGTGGCGCGATGCCGGTGGCGAGGATGATTTCGTCGTAACCGCCCTCGACCAGTTTCGCCACGTCAACGCGAGTGTTCAGGCACACCTCGACATGGGTGGTCTGCAGCTTGCGCTTGAAGTAGCGCAGGGTTTCGAAGAACTCTTCCTTGCCCGGCACACGCTTGGCGATGTTGAACTGGCCACCGATTTCGCTGGCCGAATCAAACAACGTCACCTGGTGCCCGCGCTCGGCGGCCACGGTCGCGGCGGACAGACCGGCAGGGCCGGCACCGACCACCGCGATCTTCTTGATCTGCTGCACCGGCAGGTAGTTGAGCTCGGTTTCGTGGCAGGCACGCGGGTTGACCAGGCAACTGGTGAGCTTGCCGCCGAAGGTGTGATCGAGGCACGCCTGGTTGCAACCGATGCAGGTGTTGATTTCATCGGCGCGACCTTCCGCGGCCTTGTTGACGAAGTCCGGATCGGCGAGGAACGGCCGGGCCATCGAGACCATGTCGGCATCGCCTTCAGCGAGGATCTGCTCGGCGATTTCCGGGGTGTTGATGCGGTTGGTGGTAATCAGCGGAATGCTCACCGAACCACGCAGTTTGGCGGTGACCTTGCTGAACGCGGCGCGCGGCACTTTGGTGGCGATGGTCGGGATGCGTGCTTCGTGCCAGCCGATGCCGGTGTTGATGATGGTCGCGCCGGCCTGCTCGATGGCTTTGGCCAGGGTCACGATTTCTTCCCAACTGCTGCCGCCCTCGACCAGATCGAGCATCGACAGGCGGAAAATGATGATGAAGTTCGGGCCCACCGCTTCACGTACACGACGGACGATTTCCACCGGCAGGCGCATGCGGTTTTCGTAGCTGCCACCCCAGCGGTCGGTACGGTGGTTGGTGTGCGCGGCGAGGAACTGGTTAATGAAATAACCTTCCGAGCCCATGATTTCCACGCCGTCGTACTCGGCGCTCTGCGCCAGTACCGAACAGGTGACGAAATCGCTGATCTGTTTCTCGATGCCTTCCTCATCCAGCTCTTTGGGCTTGAACGGGTTGATCGGTGCCTGAATCGCACTCGGCGCGACCTGTTTCGGGCTGTAGGCATAACGCCCGGCGTGGAGGATCTGCATGCAGATCTTGCCGCCCGCCTCATGCACCGCGCGGGTGACGATGCGGTGCTTGAGCGCTTCTTCCTCGGTGGTCAGTTTGGCTGCGCCGGAGTACACGCCGCCCTCGTCGTTCGGGCCGATACCGCCGGTGACCATCAGGCCGACACCACCCCGGGCGCGCTCGGCGAAGTACGCCGCCATGCGTTCGAAGCCGCCCGGTTTTTCTTCGAGGCCAGTGTGCATCGAACCCATCAGGGTGCGGTTGCGCAGCGTGGTGAATCCCAGGTCCAGCGGGGCCAACAGGTGCGGGTAATGGGCGGTCATCGGTAACTCCACAACGAGCGATCACGGAAATTGCGGGAGCTCTGCGTCCCCCGTCAGTCATGTTCGACAGACTAAGAGTCGCACTGCTGTCACTCAATGACCGAAACTGACAACTTATTGATCCAAATGCGCAGCGCCCCTTGGCAAGCGCCGGCATGCGCCCTACCCTAGGTGCCACACCCTGTACCCGGCTGTTGTTGGTTTTCATGCGCAAACTTCTGTACCTGTTTTTCTCCATGGCCATCGTTGCCGCCCTGACCACCTACGCCATGTGGGCGGCGGACCGGCCGGCGGGCCATTACCTGTCGGACCTGCGCATCAAACTGGCGGTCGATCAGGGCACCCCAGCTGATCGAGGCAACCTGCTGGGCATCCAGCCGGAACTGTTCCCTACCGACTACCAGAGCCCCGAGCGCCTGCACCGCAAACTCGCGTCTTATCTGCAGCAGGCGCAGGATCAGGGGCTGCTGAACGAAAAAACCGTGGTGGTGCTGCCCGAGCATGTCGGTACCTGGCTGATGATCAGCGGCGAAAAAGACGAGCTGTACCAGGCGCCGACTCTCGTCGAAGCGATGAACTGGCTGGCGGCGAGCAATCCGCTGCTATTTGCTCGCGCCTGGCTCACTGCCAAGGGCGAAAATCGCCTCGACGACGCGCACCTGCGCATGAAGTCCAAAGCCATGGCCAAGGATTACCAGGCGCTGTTCGGCGGGCTGGCCAAGGAATTCCACGTGACCTTGGTGGCCGGTTCTATCGTCTTGCCCGAACCGAGCATCCGCGAAGGCCAGCTCAAACCCGGCAGCGGCGCGCTGTTCAACAGTAGCGTGGTGTTCGGCCGTGATGGTGTGCCGCTGGGCCAGCCACAGCGGCAGATGCACCCGATTTTCGAACAGCGCGACGTGATCAATAGCGAAGACGAGCATGCGATCAACGTGATCGAGACCCCGGCCGGGCGTCTGGGTGTGCTGATCGGCAGCGACAGCTGGTACCCCGACAACTATCGCCGACTCGACGAGCAAGGCGCGCAACTGGTGGCGGTGCCCGCCTTCGTCGTCGGTCACGATGCCTGGAATCAGCCGTGGGCCGGCTACAAGGGTTCGAGCACACCGGGTTCGGTCAGCCTCAAACCCGGGGAAATCAGTGAAGGTCAGGCCTGGCATCGCCTGACGCTGACCGCGCAGCCGCCGAGCAGTCGCGCGATTGCTGGGATGAGTGTGTTCCTGCGCGGCCAGTTCTGGGACAAGCCCGGTTCGGGACAAAGCTTCCTCAGCAGCAACGGCCAGCAATTCGCCGATGGCGAAGCCCGTGGCGCGCGTCTGCTGAACATCTGGTTGTAACCCATGAAACCAATGCCGATGCGCCTTGGGGATCTGTCGGTTGGCTTCGTCCACAGCCTTGCCGATGCCGTGCGCAGCCATGGCGTCGACCCGCAACCGCTGCTGGAACAATACGGACTGGACGCCGCTCGACTGGCCGAGGCCGGCGCGCGGCTGTCGATCCCGCGCTACATGCGTCTGGGGCACAGCGCGATTCAGTTGACCGGCGACCCGGCTCTGGGCCTGCGCATGGGCCAGCTCAGTCGTTTGAGTCAGGCAGGACTCGCCGGGGTCACCGCCGCTCAGGCGCCGACCGTGCGCGAGGCCGCCCGTTGCCTGATCCGCTTCGAGCCGTTGTACGGTTCCAACTATCGCGGCCAGTCGAGTTTTCATGAAGACGCGAATGGCGCCTGGCTGCGCTTCTATTCGATCAGCCCGTACAACGCCTATAACCGCTTTGTGGTGGATTCAATCATCGCTGGCTGGCTGCATCAGCTGTCCAGCGTCGGCCGCGAGCAACTGCGAGCGGAACGCATCGAAATCGAATTTGACGAGCCAACCTATCGCGACGCCTACAGCGTTCTGGGCGACTGCCCGCTGCAGTTCGGCGCCGAACGCAATCAACTGCGCTTAAGCCTCACCAGCCTCGCTCAGCGCAACCCGGAGCACTGCCCGAGCACCTGGAAGCATTTGCTCGCGTTGTGCGAACGGGAGCTGGAGCAATTGACCCGCACCCGCAGTCTGCGTGAACGCATCACTCAGCTGTTGGGGCCGTTGCTCAATGGTGGCCGGGAACCCGACCTGGAAGAAGTGGCGGCGCGTCTGAAGCTGCCGACCTGGACGTTGCGGCGCAAACTGGCCGAGGAAGGCACGCAGTTTCGCGCGATCCTCAATGACACCCGCCGTGATCTGGCGATGACCTACATCCGCGACACCGAACTGGCGTTCGGCGAAATTGCCTACCTGCTGGGCTTTGCTTCAGCCGAGGCGTTTCAGCGCGCTTTCAAACGCTGGAGCGGTCAGACCCCTGGCGAGTTTCGCCGCAGTCACCGCAAAACCGCCTGACGCCTTACAGCTCGGTGGCGTCTTCTGCCGGTTCTGGCTGATCGAGTTCAAAGGCCTGGTATTCGAGCAGTTCTTCTTGATAGTCATCCATCGTGTCATCCCCCTGCTGCTCGCTTGAAAAATAGCCCGGTCAAATAACCAATGCTTCGAGCATAACGTGCCCGTGTGAAGGAAAAGTGAAACCCTTCCTTCATGAAATAAAACGTAGCAGGTGGTCAGGAATTTATCGCGGGATTTTTGTCGGGGGAATGTAACGAGAGTTGAGTACACCACAAAACAAATGTGGGAGCAGGCTTGCTCGCGAAGCCGGAGTGTCAATCAACATATACATTGACTGACACTCCGCTTTCGCGAGCAAGCCCGCTCCCACAGGAGGGCTGCGCGCAGCTTATTGCATCGCCGGAATCGGCTCGGACGGCGGCGGGATATTGGTCGGGTTGGCCGGCGGCGTGATCGTTTCGGTAGCCGGAGCAGGTTCAGCACTCGGTGCCGGGGTGATCGGCGCGGGCTCGGCAGGCGGCACCACAGGTTCGGAACCCACTGGCGTCGGTGCAACCGGGGCCGGCGCTGGGGTCGCTGCTGGGGCTGCCGGCGCCGTGGTCTGGGCTGGCTCGACAATCCCGGCTGGCGGCGGCGCAGGCGTTGTCTCTACCGCCGGTGCCGGGGTAGCCGGGGTTGCCGGCGCTACAGCGGCAGGCTTCGGCTCCGGCACGCCGAGGTCGGTCTTGGGTTTTTCTTCGATGTGCGCGGCTTTCTTCGCATCCGCCGGCAGGAACAGTTCGACCAGGGTGAAGAATCGCTCGTAGAACTTCTGCGAGGTCACGGTCTCACTGGCGACCTTGACCATCGAATCATCGGAGGAACCGATCGGCATCGACACCGAACCCAACACGCCGACTCCGAGGCTGGCGGAGTTGTTGGTCTTCTTCAGCGCGTAGCGATCCTGCAAGGCGTTGGCGAACACTGTGGCATGGTGCTTGGCACTGCCATCTTCGGCGCAGACCACGTTGAAGCTGATCTCCAGGTGGGTTTCACCGGTCTGCTGGAAGCTCTTGTGGCCACTGACCAGTTTCGGGTCACTGCTGGTGATGATGTAGCCCTGGCTGAGCAGCGCACGACGGGCCGCCTCGCAACTGGCGACATCGGCAACCGGGTAATTGCGAGAATACGTACCGGAATCGTCGAAATTCTCATGCTCATAGATCGGCTTGTCTTTCGAACAGCCGGCCACAGCGGTCAACAACAGCGCCAACCCAACGACACGCATGGGAGTTGAAATCAACATTAAACATCCTGAGGGAAAACGGTCCGGGGCGTATTGTGCAACAGATCGCGGCCCCGCGGCGCACGGATTAGTGTCTTAAAACAGTTACAACTTTACCGAGGATGAGCGTCGGGAAAAAGCCGCGTCGATAAATGATCGATAAATACCCGCAATTTGGCGGTTGCATGGCGGCTCGACGGCCACAACACCCAGAACTGACCGACGTGTTGCAGATGAGCATCCAGCACCCGTTGCAAGCGCCCCTGCGCCACCGCCTCATGGGTCATGAAGTCCGGCAGGCAGGCGATGCCCATGCCGGCAATGGCTGCATGGCTGACGGCTTCGATAGAGGTGCTGACCAGTCGGGTCGGCAGACGCGCTTCAGGTGCGCTTTCCTCGCGGATCAACGGCCACGGTTCCAGTTTGCCGGTGGCGTGAAAGGTATGCCGCAAACAGGCGTGATCCGCCAGATCGGCTGGGATCTGCGGCATGCCACGTTGCTGCAGATACAGCGGGCTCGCCACCAGCACCATGTGAAAATCACCCAAGGGCCGCGCCATCAGCCGTGAATCCCGAGGCTTGCCGGTGCGAATCACTGCGTCGAAGCCCTCCTCGACCACATCGACCATGCGATCGGTCAGGTCCAGATCCAGCTCGATCTGCGGGTACAGCGCCATGAACTCGTTCATCACCGGCATCACCAGTCCATGCACCTGCGGCAGGCTGATACGCAACTTGCCATGGGGTTGCGACGCGGAATTGCACAGTTCGAACTCGGCGGCTTCCACCTCGGCGAGAATCTTGCGACAGCGCTCGAGGAACAGCGCACCCTCGCTGGTCAGGGTGATGCTGCGAGTCGTGCGATGAAACAGCCGCACGCCAAGTCGCGCCTCCAGCCGCGCGATACTTTTGCCGACCGCCGAAGACGACACGCCCTGCAGCCGCCCCGCTTCGGTAAAACTGCGGGTCTCGGCAACCTGCACAAACACCGAAATACTGCCCAGGCTGTCCATTCCACTCCTCCCATTCACGACATCCGTGTCCGATATGTTCGGAACCGTAACCCATTTTTCTCCAATGCGCAGCGCCCTAGCCTATGGCCTTCATCCCCTTCGGCACATGGACGCTGAATCATGAACGACGCACAACTCACCTCACCAGGCCTCGACAATGCACTTGAAGAACCCGAACGCTTGCCCCTCGGCGCCCTGCTGGCCCTGGCCACCGCCGGCTTCATCACCGTGCTGACCGAAGCCATGCCCGCCGGCCTGCTCCCACAGATGAGCGCTGGGCTGAATGTCTCGCAAGCGCTGATCGGCCAACTGGTCACGCTGTACGCCATTGGTTCGATGCTCGCCGCCATTCCGCTGACCATCGCCACCCGCAGCTGGCGCCGGCGCCCATTGTTGCTGTCAGCCATCGGCGGCTTCGCCATCGCCAACAGCATCACCGCCCTGTCAGAGCTGTACTGGCTGACCTTGATCGCACGACTGCTGGCCGGGGTCTTCGCCGGGTTGCTCTGGGCATTGCTGGCAGGCTATGCCAGCCGCATGGTTGCGCCCCACCTGCAAGGCCGGGCCATCACCGTCGCCATGCTGGGCGCGCCGCTTGCACTGTCGCTGGGCATCCCGGCGGGAACGTTGCTCGGCACGATGGTTGGCTGGCGCCTGAGCTTCGCGATCATGACCGCACTGACGCTGCTGCTGGTGGCCTGGGTGCGCTGGCAAGTGCCGGACTTCCCCGGCGAGCGCGTAGGAAAACAACTGCCCCTGCGTCAGGTCTTCACCCTGCCCGGCGTGCGACCGGTACTGTTTGTGACCCTGTCCTACGTGGTTGCTCACAACCTGCTGTACACCTACATCGCGCCGTTCCTGCAACCGTCGGGGCTTGGCGGCGATATCGACCGCGTGCTGCTGGTATTTGGCCTGGCGTCGGTGCTGAGCCTGTGGATCGTCGGCAGCCTGATCGACCACTGGCTGCGCGAGCTGGTGCTGATCAGCACGCTGCTGTTCATGCTCTCCGCCATCGCCTTGGGCCTGTGGCGAGAATCGGCGACCGTGGTGTACATCGCCGTCGCCGTGTGGGGCCTGGCGTTCGGTGCGATGCCTTCGCTGCTGCAGACAGCTTCGGCGAAAACCGCTGGAGAGGCTGCTGATACGGCGCAGTCGATGCTGGTAACGCTGTGGAATGTCGGGATCGCCGGCGGCGGACTGGTGGGGGGATTACTGCTGGGGAATCTGGGGGTTGGCGCGTTTCCATGGATTGTTGTGGGGTTGCTGGTTTTGACTTTGTATGCGGCGCTCAGGGCGCGGGGGAATGGGTTGGCTTGATTGGGACTGTGAGGGAGTGGGTGGCTGCTAGGCTGCCTTCGCGAGCAAGCCCGCTCCCACAGTGGGGCCGAGTACATCAGTAAGAGGTTGGTCGGCTGTCAGGCCGCCTTCGCCAGCAGGCTGGCTGGCTCCTACAGTTTAGAAAGCGTGCCCCGCATGCGGCGAAGCCGCCCCACTCAAATGGCCGAGTGTCAGCTCGCCGAAAGCTCTTGATCTTGCCGTGCCGGCCCCATCGGCAGGCTGAGTGGAGGGATTTATCCGGGGGTGGGAGCGCAGCGACCGTTCGACGCAGTCGAACACATCGAGAGGAGGTGCAGCGAAGCAAACCGGAGGCGATGCCCCCGGATGAATCCCGGAGCGAAGGAACCCGAGCCTAAGCGAGGGCCGAACGCAGGGGCCCAGACTTTTGGTTACTTTGGGGCGTTTGCCAAAGTGACTCGCCGTAAGGGCGAAACCGCCAGCCGCAGCACCCGAAGCAACGGATATACACCCAAATCCCAACCATAAAAAAAAGCCCCGACCATAAGGTCAGGGCTTTCCTGCTACCACTCAGTCAAACATCAATACCGCTTGATATCAGCCTGGCTTTCCAACTGCTTACGGAACGCCGCAAAGTCCTGCTGGCCTTCACGCGACGCGAGGAAGCGACGGTACTGAGCCTTCTCTTCCTCAGTCGGCGCCACCGCCTCGTTGACACCATTCAGACGCACAATCATCAGACTGCCGTCCTGCAAGGTCACGCTGGTGAACGTCGGTTTGTCCTTGGCCGCCGGTTTCGGCATGCGGAACAACGCCTGCAGCACAGTCGGATCAATGCCTTCCTGAGCACGGGTCGCCGCCGTCACAACCTTCCAGCTCAGGCCATCAACCGCCTTGTCCAGCGGAGTCTTGCCATCACGCAGACTGGCGATCAACTGTTCAGCCTTGGTCTTGGCCGCAGCGCTGGCATGCTCTTTGGTCAGCTGGGCACGAATAGCAGTGTTGACAGCTTCCAGCGGCAGTTGCTCAGGCTTCAGGTGTTCCTTGGCGCGCAGCACGACCACAGTTTCCGGATCCAGCTCGATGCCGGTGCTGTTGGCATTTTCTTCCAGCACTTCCTGGCTGAATGCAGCGGCCACCACAGCACGGTTGGCCGCGATGCCTTCGCCACCTTCGCGGCCGAATGGCTTGGAGGTGTGCACAGTCAGTTTCAGATCTGCCGCAGGCTGGGCCAGGTCAGACGCTTCGAACGCCGAGTCTTCCAGTTGCTTGGTCGCCTCGACGAAACGCTGCTCGACCTGTTGGGTCTTCAGCTCGCGGGTCAGCTTGTCTTTCAGGCTGGCCAGGGTCGGGACTTCCGGCGCTTCAACACCCAGCAGCTTGATCAGGTGGTAACCGAAATCGGTACGCACCGGCTCGGACACCTGGTCCTTGTTCAACGAGTACAGGGCTTTTTCGAAGGCTGGGTCATAGACGCCAGGACCTGCGAAACCGAGGTCACCGCCATTGTTGGCCGAACCCGGGTCCTGCGAGAACTCCTTGGCCAGCGCTTCGAATTTCTCGCCCTTGGCCAGACGCGCCTGGACTTCTTCGATCTTCGCCTTGGCCTGAGCGTCGGTCGTCTTGTCGTTGACTTCGATCAGGATATGCGCCGCGCGACGCTGCTCCGACAGGTTGGCGATCTCTTTCTGATACGCCGCCTGCAGGTCTTCGTCCTTGACCGCAACCTGGTCAAAGAACGAGGACTTCTTCAGCTCGACGTAGTCGACAACCACCTGCTCAGGAGTCATGAACTCCTTGGCGTGCTCGTCGTAGTAAGCCTTGACCTCATCGTCGGTCAACTTGACCGCGGCCGGATCGGCCTTGACGTTCAACGAAGCGAAGTCGCGGGTCTGTTTTTCCAGACGGGCGAATGCCAGCACTTCGGCGTCGGTGACGAAGCCGCTGCCGGCAACACCGGCGCGCAACTGACCAATCAGCATTTCCTGAGCCAGCATCTGGCGGAATTGCATACGGGAGTAGCCCAGTTGACGGATCACCTGGTCGAAGCGCTCGGAGCTGAACTTGCCGTCCACCTGGAATTCAGGGGTCTGCAGGATCACCTGATCCAGTGCGCCTTCGGAGAAAGCGAATTTCGATTGTTCTGCGCCTTGCAGCAGCAGCTTGCGATCGATCAGGCCCTTGAGGGCCGACTCGCGGAGCATTTTTTCGTCAAGCAAGGAAGCATCGAAGTCCTTGCCCAGCTGTTGCATCAACTGGCGACGTTGCATGTCAACGGCCTGGCTCAGCTCGTTCTGGCTGATTTCTTCACCATTGACCTTGGCCGCATCGTTGGAGTGCGTAGTGGCCTTGAAAATGGCATCGAAACCGGTCAAAGCCATCAGTGCAACGATGACCCCGATAATGGTCTTGGCAATCCAGCCTTGTGAATTGTCCCTGATATTCTGCAGCATGCGTCCCCCAGAAACGGTTGAACTTCAAAAATTAGGCAACCGTGGAGCGTGGGTAGAATCCGGATAGAAGAAAGGCGCATCCGAGGATGCGCCTTCTCGTAACTGGCGGAGCGGACAGGGCTCGAACCCTCGATCCCGGCTTAACAGGCGGCTGTTCCAGCGACCTGCTCTACCGCTCCGCTGCCAAGTCAGGCTTGACCCCGACCCGGATGGGTAAAAACCTGAAACAAACTAACTTAGTTGACAGCTTCTTTCAGTGCTTTACCGGCTTTGAAACCTGGCTTTTTAGCAGCAGCGATTTGCAGCGTCTTGCCGGTCTGTGGGTTACGACCAACGCGAGCTGGACGATCAGTCACGGAGAAAGTGCCGAAACCAACCAGAACAACGGAGTCGCCAGCCTTGAGAGCGCCAGTGACGGATTCGATTACAGCGTCCAGCGCACGGCCAGCAGCAGCTTTCGGGATATCAGCGGATGCAGCGATAGCATCAATCAGTTCCGACTTGTTCACTCTAAGTCCCCTTATATCTATTTTGAGATGATTCTAAGTTTTTTGGTGAAAGCAAAAACAGTGCTGAATGGCCTACAGACACTTAAGAGCCGCTTTATAACAAGGGCTCTAAAAAGCTGTCAAGGAAGCCCCCCAGGCAAAAACGGATTAATGCGTGCTAATTCTTTCCTTTGAATCAGACTCACGTTTTTCGTCCTTGGAAACTATCTCCGGAGCCACATCCGGCAAGGGCTCCGGCGCGTATTGCAGCGCAATTTGCAGGACCTCGTCAATCCATTTAACCGGTTTAATCTGCAGATCCTGCTTGATATTGTCAGGAATCTCCTTCAGATCGCGCACGTTCTCTTCCGGAATAATCACAATCTTGATTCCGCCGCGATGAGCCGCGAGCAGTTTTTCCTTCAGACCACCAATTGCCAGCACTTGACCACGCAGAGTGATTTCGCCGGTCATGGCGACATCGGCGCGTACCGGGATCCCGGTCAATGCCGACACCAGTGCCGTGCACATGCCCACACCAGCGCTAGGGCCGTCCTTCGGGGTCGCCCCTTCCGGCATGTGAATGTGGGTGTCGCGCTTCTCGTGGAAGTCCAGAGGAATGCCCAGGCTCTTGGCACGGCTGCGTACAACAGTCAGCGCGGCAGTGATCGATTCGACCATTACATCGCCCAGCGAACCGGTCTTGATCAATTGACCTTTACCCGGCACCACAGCCGCTTCGATGGTCAGCAGTTCGCCGCCCACCTGCGTCCACGCCAGGCCAGTCACCTGACCGATCTGGTCCTGTTGCTCAGCCAGACCGTAACGGAATTTGCGCACGCCGAGGAAATGCTCCAGCAGATCAGCTGTCACTTTTACCGAGAAGCGTTTTTCCAGCGCGTGCTCTTTGACGGCCTTGCGGCAGACCTTGGCGATCTGACGTTCGAGGCCACGCACACCGGCTTCGCGGGTGTAGTAACGGATGATGTCGCGAATCGCTTCTTCGTCGAATTCCAGCTCGCCCTTCTTCAGACCGTTGGCGGCAATCTGCTTCGGCGACAGGTACTTGACGGCGATGTTGATCTTTTCGTCTTCGGTGTAGCCCGGCAGGCGAATGACTTCCATCCGGTCCAGCAGTGCCGGCGGGATGTTCATCGAGTTCGAGGTGCACAGGAACATCACATCGGACAGGTCGTAATCGACTTCCAGATAGTGATCGTTGAAGTTGTGGTTCTGCTCCGGATCAAGCACTTCCAGCAACGCCGACGCCGGGTCGCCACGCATGTCGCTGCCCATTTTGTCGATTTCATCGAGCAGGAACAGCGGGTTGCGCACACCCACTTTTGTCATCTTTTGAATCAATCTTCCCGGCATCGAACCGATGTAGGTCCGGCGGTGACCACGAATTTCCGCCTCGTCACGCACGCCACCAAGGGCCATGCGCACGAATTTACGGTTGGTGGCGTGGGCAATCGACTCCGCCAGCGAGGTTTTACCCACGCCAGGAGGACCGACCAGGCACAACACCGGGCCACGAATCTTCTTCACGCGCTTCTGCACGGCGAGGTATTCAAGGATGCGTTCCTTGACCTCTTCAAGGCCATAGTGATCGGCGTCGAGAATGTCTTCAGCACGCGCCAGGTCGAGGCGTACCTTGCTCTGTGCCTTCCACGGCACCTGCACCAGCCAGTCGATGTAGGAGCGCACCACGGTGGCTTCAGCGGACATCGGCGACATCTGCTTGAGTTTGTTCAGCTCGGCGGTGGCCTTGGCCAGGGCATCTTTTGGCAAACCGGCAGCGTCGATGCGCTTTTTCAGCTCTTCGATTTCGTTGTGACCTTCGTCACCGTCGCCGAGCTCTTTCTGAATGGCCTTCATCTGCTCATTCAGGTAGTACTCGCGCTGGCTGCGCTCCATTTGCTTTTTGACGCGGCCGCGAATGCGTTTTTCGACTTGCAGCAGATCGATCTCGGCATCCAGCAACGCGAGCACGTGCTCGACCCGGGCCGACAGATCGATGATTTCGAGAATTTCCTGCTTCTGCTCGATTTTCAGCGCCATGTGCGCGGCCATGGTGTCGACCAGGCGGCCAGGCTCATCGATGCTGTTGAGCGATGACAGGACTTCAGCCGGGACTTTCTTGCCCAACTGCACATATTGTTCGAACTGCGACAGCAGGCTGCGCACGAACACTTCGGATTCGCGCTCGGCGGCATCGACTTCATCGATCAGCGAGACTTCGGCGCGGCAATGCCCGTCGACTTCACTGAAGCGCTCTACAGCGCCGCGCTGCTCACCTTCGACCAGAACCTTGACCGTGCCATCCGGCAGCTTCAGCAGCTGCAGCACAGTAGCAATCGTACCTACGCGATAGAGAGCGTCTTCACCGGGATCATCGTCAGCCGGGTTTCTCTGGGCCAGCAGCAGGATCTGCTTGTCGCCCGTCATCGCGGCCTCGAGGGCTTCGATGGATTTCTCGCGCCCCACGAACAGCGGGATAACCATGTGCGGATAAACCACGACATCGCGCAATGGCAGGAGAGGCAATTCGATGGTTGTCTTCATGATTTCGCCTCTACGGCGGCCATATGGCCGTAATCAGATGGAATTAAGCTTGAAACCAAGATGGGGGCTGCCTTGAAAAAAAACAAGCGCTAAGCGGATGTAAAAAACGACATAAAAAAAGAGGCCCGAAGGCCCCTTCTTTGTTCCGGCAGTGTGGACGCTTACGCGTCCGGCGCTGCCTTGGCCGTCGGCTCACTGTTTTCGTAGATATACAGTGGCTTGGACTTGCCTTCAATCACGCTTTCATCGATGACGACTTTGCTCACCTCGGACTGCGAGGGGATTTCGTACATCGTGTCGAGCAGCACACCTTCGAGAATCGAGCGCAGGCCACGAGCACCGGTTTTGCGTTCCAGGGCACGCTTGGCGACCGATTTCAGGGCGTCGGTCCGGAACTCCAGATCCACGCCTTCCATCTCGAACAGCTTGGCATACTGTTTGGTCAGAGCATTTTTCGGCTCGGTGAGGATTTGCATCAGCGCAGCCTCGTCGAGCTCGTCCAGCGTCGCAAGCACCGGCAGACGACCGACGAATTCCGGGATCAGACCGAACTTGACCAGATCGTCAGGCTCGACTTCACGCAGGGATTCACCGACTTTCTTGCCTTCTTCCTTGCTGCGTACTTCTGCGTTGAAACCGATGCCGCCCTTGGTGGAACGGTTTTGAATAACCTTTTCCAGACCGGAGAACGCACCACCACAGATGAACAGGATGTTACGGGTGTCGACCTGCAGGAATTCCTGCTGCGGATGCTTGCGGCCACCTTGCGGCGGAACGGAAGCGACCGTGCCTTCGATCAACTTGAGCAAGGCCTGCTGCACGCCTTCACCGGAAACATCGCGGGTGATCGACGGGTTGTCGGACTTGCGGGAAATCTTGTCGATTTCGTCGATGTAGACAATGCCCATCTGGGCCTTTTCCACGTCGTAATCGCACTTTTGCAGCAATTTCTGAATGATGTTCTCGACATCTTCACCTACGTAACCGGCCTCGGTGAGGGTGGTTGCGTCAGCGATGGTGAACGGAACGTTCAGCAGGCGAGCCAGTGTTTCGGCCAGCAGGGTTTTACCGGAGCCTGTCGGGCCGATCAGCAGGATGTTGCTCTTGCCGAGTTCGACGTCGTCAGCCTTCTTGTCACGCTGATTCAGGCGCTTGTAGTGGTTGTACACCGCTACGGCCAGAACCTTTTTCGCACGCTCCTGACCGATTACATACTGATCAAGGATGCCGCTGATTTCTTTAGGCGAAGGCAATTTATGCGCGCTGCTTTCGGCCTGGGCTTCCTGCACCTCCTCACGGATGATGTCATTGCACAGGTCGACGCACTCGTCGCAGATAAAGACCGAGGGGCCGGCAATCAATTTGCGTACTTCATGCTGGCTTTTGCCACAGAAGGAGCAATAGAGCAGCTTGCCGTTGTCCTCGCCGTTGCGGGTGTCAGTCATTCGTTCGATCCAAATCCGATAGGCTTGCAACACAAGATGAAGGCTATTGCGGGCTTTTTCAAGCCCGCTGGTGGTCGGACCTGCCGACCAACCTTATTTTGAGCTGCTTATTTTACGCAGGACGCTGGCTGATGACTTCGTCGATCAGGCCGTATTCCTTCGCAGCTTCTGCACTCATGAAGTTGTCGCGATTGGTGTCGCGCTCGATTTCTTCAAGGGTACGACCGCTGTGCTTGGCCATCAGCGTGTTCAGACGCTCGCGAATGAAGAGGATTTCCTTGGCATGGATTTCGATATCCGAAGCCTGACCCTGGAAACCGCCCAGTGGCTGGTGAATCATCACACGCGAGTTCGGCAGGCAGAAACGCTTGCCAGGAGCACCGGCCGTCAGCAGGAATGCACCCATGCTGCACGCCTGACCAATGCAGGTCGTCGATACGTTTGGCTTGATGAACTGCATGGTGTCGTAGATCGACATGCCCGCTGTCACCGAACCGCCCGGGGAGTTGATATAGAGATGGATGTCCTTGTCCGGGTTTTCCGCTTCAAGGAACAGCAATTGCGCACAGATCAGGTTGGCCATGTAGTCCTCTACAGGACCCACCAGAAAGATTACACGCTCCTTCAGAAGGCGCGAGTAGATGTCATAGGCGCGCTCGCCACGAGCAGATTGCTCGACAACCATCGGGACCAGGCCGCCGGCGGCCTGGATATCAGAGTTCTGCTGAATATACGAATTACGGAACATGCTCTGCAGTCACTCCCAAATAGTTATGTCTTGAATACGCATAAGCCAGCTCGAAGGCTGGCTTATGTGTGTACTTCTTAACGCAAAAACAATCAGTCGGCTTTTGGAGCTTCTACCGGCTTGACCGCTTCTTCGTAAGAGACCGATTTGTCGGTCACGCTAGCTTTCTGCAGAACAGTATCCACAACTTGTTCTTCCAGCACAACCGAACGGACTTCGTTCAGTTGCTGCTCGTTCTTGTAGTACCAGGACACAACCTGCTCAGGCTCCTGGTAAGCAGAAGCCATTTCCTGAATCATTTCGCGAACGCGGGCTTCGTCAGGCTTCAGGTCGAATTGCTTGACCACTTCAGCCACGATCAGACCCAGCACTACGCGGCGCTTGGCTTGCTCTTCGAACAGCTCGGCCGGCAGTTGGTCAGGCTTGATGTTGCCACCGAACTGCTGAACAGCCTGCACGCGCAGACGGTCAACTTCGTTGGACAGCAGAGCCTTAGGCACTTCGATCGGGTTGGTGGCCAGCAGACCGTCCATAACCTGATTTTTTACCTTGGACTTGATGGCCTGACGCAGCTCACGCTCCATGTTCTTGCGAACTTCGGTGCGGAAGCCTTCCAGACCGGTTTCCTTGATGCCGAATTGAGCGAAGAACTCTTCGTTCAGCTCTGGCAGCTTTGGCTCGGAAACGGTGTTTACAGTCACGGTGAACTCGGCGGTTTTGCCAGCCAGGTCCAGGTTCTGATAGTCCTCTGGGAAGGTCAGGTTCAGAACGCGCTCTTCGCCCGCTTTAGCGCCCACCAGGCCTTCTTCGAAGCCCGGGATCATGCGACCCGAACCCAGCACCAGCTGAGTACCTTTGGCCGAGCCGCCAGCGAATGCTTCGCCGTCAACCTTGCCAACGAAATCGATGTTCAGCTGGTCTTCGTTCTGAGCGGCACGATCGGCCACTTCGAAACGGGTGTTCTGCTTGCGCAGGATGTCCAGCATCTTGTCCAGATCAGCGTCAGCCACTTCAGCGCTCAGGCGCTCGACAGTGATGCCGTCGAAACCGGCAACGGTGAACTCAGGGAACACTTCGAATACGGCAACGTATTCCAGGTCCTTGCCAGCTTCCAGCGACTTAGGCTCGATCGAAGGCGAACCGGCAGGGTTCAGCTTCTGCTCAACCACAGCTTCGTAGAAGGAGGACTGGATGACATCACCAACAGCTTCCTGACGAGCGTCAGCACCGAAACGGCGCTTGATTTCGCTCATTGGCACTTTGCCTGGACGGAAGCCAGCAATTTTGGCCTTTTGGGCAGTCTGCTGCAGACGCTTGTTGACCTGGCTCTCAATGCGCTCAGCCGGCACGGTGACGCTCATGCGGCGCTCAAGAGCAGTAGTATTTTCAACAGAAACTTGCATGGATATTCCTCGTTGCACAGACGTTAGCCGGCCGTTTCCGACCCCAGAATCAAGGGCATGCATTCTAGTGGGTCAAACTCAAGAAGTCACCCTACTGAAAACGGGTAAAAAAACAGCAGGCCATTTATAGGTGTGAATGCATCAATGCACTCCACCCCGAAGATGAATAAAGACCATCACGCCAGGGCTCTGCTTCAACCGCTTCTATATATAGAAGAGACCGCGAGCCATCTCCCTGACGGCCGATCCTGCGAACATGGCCGGTGGTCGGCACGCTGGCCGCAAGCCCATGAACACGACGAAACGCCTTGCCCTTCGAGCCGAAACCCAGCGCAACAAACCACAAGCCGTAAAACAAAAAAGGCGCCAGACTGTTAAATCTGGCGCCTTTCGAAATATGGGGTGGACGATGGGGATCGAACCCACGACAACGGGAGTCACAATCCCGTGCTCTACCAACTGAGCTACGCCCACCATATCGCGTCACAAAAAAGCCATTCAACTTCTTTGCTGAACTTCATCAGGCCTGCGGCATGAATGAAGCTTTAATTGGTGCGGATGAAGAGACTCGAACTCTTACGCCTCGCGGCGCTGGAACCTAAATCCAGTGTGTCTACCAATTCCACCACATCCGCAGATGAAGCTTTTTAAAGCAAAGGCGCCAGACTGTTACATCTGGCGCCTTTCGAAATATGGGGTGGACGATGGGGATCGAACCCACGACAACGGGAGTCACAATCCCGTGCTCTACCAACTGAGCTACGCCCACCATATCGCGTTACTTGTGCCAAAGCTGCCTAATGGCGCACCCGGCAGGACTCGAACCTGCGACCATCCGCTTAGAAGGCGGATGCTCTATCCAGCTGAGCTACGGGCGCCTTGTTAATCTGTACCCTTGGAGGACTACAAACTAAGTGCTTTCCAGCTTCGCAGAACCGTAATTCCGCTCGACCTTCTTAACCAGTGCTAGGCTGTGCCCGACAAGTGCGACGAATAGTATAGAGCGACCTTTAGGTCGTCAAATCTTTTTTGAAAAAAATTCATTTAATTAAAGGAGTTAGGGGAATTTGCTGACCAAGCGCCTTTGCCCTCACCGCCTGACATGCGAGAATGCGTTCTCTTTTTTTCCCCTCTCGATGGTTAATCACGCGCAATGACTGCACAACTAATCGACGGCAAATCGATCGCCGCCAGCCTGCGCCAGCAGATCGCCCAACGAGTTGCCGAGCGTCGCCAGCAAGGCCTGCGCACTCCCGGCCTCGCGGTGATCCTGGTCGGCAGCGATCCTGCCTCTCAGGTTTATGTCTCGCACAAGCGTAAAGACTGTGAAGAGGTCGGCTTCCTCTCTCAAGCCTACGACCTGCCTTCCGAAACCACTCAAGAAGCACTGACCGATCTGATCGATCGCCTCAACGACGACCCGGCCATCGACGGCGTATTGCTGCAATTGCCGCTGCCGGAGCACCTGGATGCCTCCAAACTGCTGGAGCGCATCCGCCCGGACAAGGACGTCGATGGTTTCCATCCTTATAACGTCGGCCGCCTGGCCCAGCGCATTCCGCTGCTGCGCCCGTGCACTCCGAAAGGCATCATGACCTTGCTGGAAAGCACCGGCGTTGACCTTTATGGTCTGGATGCGGTGGTGGTTGGCGCGTCCAACATCGTCGGTCGCCCGATGGCGATGGAACTGCTGCTGGCCGGCTGCACCGTGACCGTCACGCACCGCTTCACCAAGGATCTGGCCGGCCACGTTGGTCGTGCCGATCTGGTAGTGGTAGCCGCCGGCAAGCCAGGTCTGGTCAAGGGCGAGTGGATCAAGGAAGGCGCGATCGTGATCGACGTCGGCATCAACCGTCAGGACGACGGCAAGCTGGTCGGTGACGTGGTGTACGAAACCGCCCTGCCCCGCGCCGGCTGGATCACTCCGGTACCGGGCGGCGTTGGCCCGATGACCCGTGCCTGCCTGCTGGAAAACACCCTCTACGCGGCAGAAACCCTGCACGCCTGAGACGTTTTTTCGCAATAAAAGAACCCCGCCCTGTGCGGGGTTTTTTGTTCCTGAGAAAAAACTCTAACCGTTCGACGGAAACCCCTCTTTTCACAGGCCTTTTCACGAGATTTTCAGGTCATTCAAACAACCATCGACAGTTCTTCAGCCATACTCCTAAAATGCGCCGTTTCTAAGAAATAACCCGTTACAAAATAACGGAATATCCAACCTTTATGAGTTCGCCCGCGTGAAAATTCGTCTTTCGATCCTGAGCCTGTTTTTCGCTTTTTCAGGCACATTCGTCACGCCAACCGTCAACGCCGCTGAAACCACCGCCGCGCCGCGCGACGCTTCGCAACTGAAGATCGCCTCCGGCAGCGCCCTGCTTATGGATTTGCAGACCAATAAAGTCATCTATTCGAGCAACCCGGATGTGATCGTGCCGATCGCTTCGGTGAGCAAGTTGATGACTGGCCTGGTAGTGGTCGAGGCGCACCAGAACATGGACGAATGGATCGACGTCGACATCAGCCACACGCCGGAAATGAAAGGCGTGTTCTCCCGAGTCAAACTCAAGAGCGAACTGCCGCGTCGCGAGATGTTGCTGATTGCCCTGATGTCCTCGGAAAACCGCGCAGCCGCCAGCCTCGCCCACCATTATCCGGGTGGCTATGCCGCGTTCATCGCGGCAATGAATGCCAAGGCCAAAGCGCTGGGCATGACCAACACTCACTATGTCGAGCCGACCGGTTTGTCGGAACGCAACGTTTCCACCGCCCGCGACCTGAGCAAATTGTTGGTGGCCGCGAGCAAGCATCCGATCCTCAGCGAGTTGACCACCACCAAGGAAAAAACCGTGTCGTTCCGCAAACCCAATTACACGCTGGGTTTTCGCAACACCGACCATCTGGTGAACAAGGCCGACTGGGACATCAAGATCACCAAAACCGGCTTTACCAACCCGGCGGGCCATTGCCTGGTGCTGGTGACGCGGATGAGCAACCGTCCGGTCGCTCTGGTGATTCTCGATGCGTTCGGCAAGTACACCCACTTCGCCGACGCAAGCCGTATCCGCAGCTGGATGGAAACCGGCAGGAGTACCAACGTGCCGGCGGTGGCGCAACAATACAAGGCGGAGAAAAACCTCAAGGGTCGCCAGAGCGGCGTGGTCGAAGCCTCCAAGTAAAACGACGCACTCAACTGTGGCGAGGGAGCTTGCTCCCGCTGGGGCGCGTAGCGGACCTTCTTTTTTAACAAGAAAAGGCCTGCTGCGCAGTCCAGCGGGATCAAGCTCCCTCGCCACAGAGGTATTCAGCCAGCTGTTGAATACCCGTTATTCAATCATTGGGTAACGGCATTTTGTCGTCGTCCGGAATGCCGTCACCAGCGCTCGGATCTGGTGTCATCACATTAGGCCGCGCCAGCGGATCACGCAGCGGGCTGTCCGGGTCCAGCACGGGGTCCAGCTCTTCCTCGGGCGTAGTCGGCACACTGTCCGGATGTTTATCGTCGAAACTGGAATCGGTACTCATACGCACCTCACTTCAAGGTTTCAGATCGGCTAACGGGTCATAGGGTTTGGCCGGGCGCTTGCTGTCTTCGCCGGACTCCACGTCCTTCGGCGCCTTCGCGGGGCCAACCGGATCGACCTGCGGATCGTCGAGGTCCGGCGAGTCCGGGTCGAAGCCCAGTTCGTGACCAGAGGAATGCTCGCTCGAGTGCGGGCCTTTAGGGGATGGGGAATCTGCCATGCTCGCCTCCTGAATCACCCGCCAATTCGGGCTCTATCATTAAGAGGCGTGCCGGGCGTGAGGGTGCCCGGCAGATGACGAACGGAAGTTTAATGTGCTGCCAGCGCCTTTTTAGCTTGCGCAGCTTCACGTTCCTGCCCTGCCTGCGCCAGCTCGTCCGCAGCCTTGAGCCAGCGTTGACGGTCGACTTCGGCGGGAATCTGCGACGGTTTCTGGATCAGCACCGCCCAGCCGCCCGACTTCTCGAACGCCGACTCAAAGGAACTGAAACTCATCAATTCGCGATGGTTCATGCCGGCGCGCAACAATACTTTCTGCTTGCGTCGGTCGTAACCGGAGAGGATTGCGTAACGCGGTTCAGCCCAGAAGGCCGAACCCTCGCTGAATCGCACCATCACCGGATAGCCGGCCGCGACCTGGGTCAGCAAGGCTGGCAGGTTGCTGTCCAGCGGGTACACGACCATCCCGTATTCACGCGCGAGGCTCTGCAGGTTCTGTTGCAACTTGTCTTCGGCGCCCGGCAGATGCAGCGGCTTTTCCAGCAAACCCGGGGTGATCACGATGCCCTGCTGCGACAACAGGCTCGCCAACACCTGCGGCCCGCTCTGATTAGCCTCGCCGCGATAAAACGTACCACTGAGCTCGACCCGCTCCGGCAAGCGCTTGACCTGCGGCGCCACACTGCCCGCACACCCTGCCAACACCGCCGCGCAACCGGCTACCAGCAATGCCGCACGAATTCGAGAAAATACCTGGCCCATCATCGCTCTCTGTTCAGACGCCGGTCATCTTGTTCCGGCAAAGCCCCGATCATAGGTCGACACAGGTCAGCGGTATAGCCTTAAACGGCAGATGCAGTGCTTACATAGAGCAAAGTGATTGGTCACCACCGACCTTTGGTCAATAGCTTGAAACACGCCAATGACTAGACTGTCAGTGAAAAAGACTGAAATGAAAAAAGTGGGTGCCCGATGCAGGGCAAAGAGGAGGCACTGATGAGCCTGACCATGACTATCGTAATGCTGATTGCCGGCTGGCTGGCTGTGGCCACCGCCATGTTGTGGGGCGTGCTGCGCATCGCCCGGCGCCACCATCATCCGCTGCCGCCTGTGGCGGTCGAGAAACCGCAAAAGCACAACGCACGCCACGCGACCGCGCACTGAAAGCCCAAAACCTTCCTCCATAAAAAAGCCCCCTGAACTCAAACGGTTCAGGGGGCTTTTGGCTGGTCAGCGATTACGCCTGCTCAGCCAGTTTCCTCTGCTTCGCCCGGCGCGACATCATGTTCAGCACTTCAATCGCTGCCGAGAACGCCATCGCCGCATACACATAACCTTTCGGTACGTGGGCGCCGAAGCCTTCGGCAATCAGCGTCATGCCGATCATGATCAGGAAGCCCAGCGCCAGCATCACCACCGTCGGGTTGTCGTTGATGAACTTGGCCAGCGGCTCAGCCGCAAACAGCATCACCATCACCGACACCACCACCGCGATTACCATGATCGGCAGGTGTTCAGTCATGCCCACCGCGGTAATGATGCTGTCGATCGAGAACACCATGTCCAGCATCAGGATCTGACCGATCGCGGCAGCGAAGCCCAGAGTCACAGTCGATGTCGCGGTTTTCGGGTCTTCCGGCGCCGGGTCCATGCTGTGATGGATCTCGGTCGTGGCTTTCCACACCAGGAACAGACCACCGGCAATCAGGATCATGTCCTTCCAGGAGAACGCCTGACCCATGATTTCGAGCACAGGGGCGGTCAACTGCACGATGAAGGCGATGGTGCTCAACAGGGCCAGACGCAGGATTAGCGCCATGCCGATACCGATTCGACGCGCCTTCTGCCGATGTTGCACGGGCAGTTTGTTGGTCAGGATCGAAATAAAGATCAGGTTATCGATGCCGAGCACGATCTCCATCACCACCAGTGTGGCCAAAGCAACCCAGGCGGCGGGGCTGGCGGCGAGTTCTAACAGATATTCCATGGGTCAGTCCTGACTCTTCGTATGACGGTTTAGATGTTCTTGGAGGACGATTCGGATTTTTCCGCATCTTTTTCCGGTGCTTCTTTGTTCTCGATCAGGCCGCCGGTGGCGTCACTGAGCGCCTGTTCAGCAGCTTTGTGCGTATCGTCGATTGCCTGTTTGGCGCTTTCGGCAGCCTTGCCCATCAATTGCTGGGCGCTTTTCTCGGCCTGATCGCAACCGGCCATAAGCAGTAAAGACGTAAACATCAATGCAGGGATTGTGTATTTCATGAGGCTTTCCTTCGAATGAACAGACAGGGTCACAGACCGCCCGTCGATGGCTGGGCATTCTAGGGAGACAAACACTTCAGGAAAATTCGTATTTTTATCGGCTATACTTCGGCTTTAACGAACTATGACAATTAGTGTAGGAGCTGCCGAAGGCTGCGATCTTTTGATCTTGCTTGAAAAAATCAAAGATCGCAGCCTGCGGCAGCTCCGACAAAGGGGGACGCGGCGGATGCTGAATTACCGACAACTGCATTACTTCTGGGTGGTCGCCAAGACCGGCAGCATCGTGCGTGCCTGCGAGCAACTCAACCTGACGCCGCAAACCATCAGTGGGCAGATCTCGCTGCTCGAACAAACCTACGGCATTGAACTGTTTCAACGGGTCGGCCGGCAGCTTGAGCTGACTGAGGCCGGACGTCAGGCCCTGCCCTACGCCGAGCAGATGTTCCAGCTGGGCGGCGAGCTGGAATTGATGCTGCGCGCCCAGCCCAATGAACAGCAGATCCTGTTTCGCGTCGGCGTGGCGGATGTGGTGCCCAAATCCATCGTCTATCGACTGATCGCACCGACCATGGAGCTGAACGAGCCGCTGCGCATCACCTGCCGCGAGGACAAACTCGAACGTCTGCTGGCGGATCTGGCGATCCAGCGTCTGGACCTGGTGATTTCCGACAGCCCGATGCCGTCGCACCTCGACATCAAGGGCTACAGCCAGAAGCTTGGCGAATGCGGGATCAGTTTCTTCGCCACCGCAGAACTTGCGGCGCAATACGGGGAGGATTTTCCGCGCAACCTCAACGGCGCACCGCTGTTGATTCCCGGGGCGGAAACCGTGGTGCGCAGCCGTTTGCAGCGCTGGTTCGCCGAGCAGCAGATCCAGCCGCGAATCGTCGGGGAGTTCGATGACAGCGCCCTGATGCAGGCCTTCGGCCAATCGGGCAGCGGGATTTTCATCGGTCCGAGCGTGATTGCCGATGAAGTCAGACGCCAGTACGGCGTCGAAGTGATTGGCCAGACCGACGCGGTGACTGAGTCGTTCTATGCCATTTCGGTGGAGCGCAAGGTCAAGCACCCCGGCATCGTTGCGATTACCGAAGGTGCCCGACGCGAGCTGTTTACGGCGTTATGAAGCCTGCGCGCACTCTTCGCGCGGCTTGAGCGTCATCAGCACCATGGCGAGGAACACCGACAACAGAATGAATCCGGCAGCGGCGAACCCCAGAAAGCCGAGGCCGGCACTGTCGATCACCCGACCGCCGATCATCGCGCCCAGGCCGATCCCGAGATTGGCCCCGGCGATATTCAACGAAGCGGCAAACGCCGGTGCCTGCGGCGCGGCTTTCATCAGACGCACATGGCTGACCAGGAACAGCGCAGCCTGAGTGATGCCCCAGATGCCCATGGCCACCGCCAGTCCCACCGTCGAATGAATGTTCGGCACCAGCGACACCATGCCGGCAATCATGAACGCGCAGAACAGCACCGAAGCGCCCAGCGGATGTCGATCCACGGCGCGGCCGCCCAGCGAGTTGCCGATCAGCCCGACCGCACCGAAGCCCATCAGGCACCAGCCAACCACCGTGCCGTTGAAACCGGCCAGCCGTTCGAGAATGTCGGCCAGATAGGTGTAGGCCGTGAACATGCCGCTGAACACCAGAATCGACAACACAACATGGCCGATCATCAGCGGGTTGCGCAGGATCTTGAACTGCGAGGCGAAGCTGACCTGATGCTGGTGCAGGCTGGTTTTCGGCAGGTACACAAACAGCAACAAGGCCTTGGCGAAAGCGATGACCGCCAGAATCGCGAACGCGCTGCGCCAGCCGAATGCATCGGAAATCAACGTGCCCACCGGAATACCGAACACCGTCGCGCAAACAATGCCGAAGCCGATCTTGGCAATCGCACGGCCAGCGTAATCCGGGCCGACGATGTCCACCGCCGTCTCACTGGCCAAGGCCCAGAACACCGGCAGACCGAGCGCCGGGATCAACCGGGCGATCGCCATGACCCAGATGTTCGGCGCCAGCGCCGCCACCGTGTTGGCCAGGCCGAACATGATCAGAATGGTGATGAACAGCTTGCGCCGCTCGAAGCGGGCGAAATACGCGGTCAAGAATGGACCGAACATCGCCACGGTGAAAGCGAATAAAGTCACCAGCAGACCGGCCTGCGGAATGGTCACCGCCAGGTCTCGGGCGATTGCCGGCAACAGGCCGACGATGACGAATTCCGTGGTCAGCACCGTGAAGCCGGCGGCGGACAACAGAAGAATGGGCAACAGCATGAGCAACTCCAGCAAAACGACGACACCAGCGATGACCGAGAGGCCCGCTGGCAGACTATGAAAATGAGGATGGCGAATCTTAACAGAGTGTTTCCGGGCTGACTTGCACAAACCTGCCGACTTGCCGATCAATCCGGTGGCAGATCGTCACAGGCCTGAAGGATAACGCCTGCCCTGTGATAAAGTCCGCGCCCCGAAAAACGTACACCCTGATCAACGACCAGTTTAATGGCGTTGATATCGCGTCAGCCCTTTCGTTTCGTGCCGGTGACCTGCCCCCGATGTATCACCGGTTTCACGCAACCCTGAACCGTATAAAAACAGAGATGCCGTTATGACTGCTTCATCCCCTTCTCTCCTGCAACGCCTGAAAAACCTCAGCCTGGTCACACAGATCCTGATCGGCCTGATTGCCGGTATTGCCTTGGCGCTGTTCGCTCCGGAAGCGGCGAAAGGCTCGGCGTTCATCGGCAAAGTGTTTGTCTCGGCGCTGAAAGCCGTGGCGCCGATTCTGGTGTTCGTGCTGGTGATGGCGTCGATTGCCAATCACAAGCACGGTCAGGAAACGCACATTCGACCGATCCTGTTCCTGTACCTGCTCGGCACCTTCGCCGCAGCCGTAGTCGCGGTTGTCGCCAGCATGGCATTCCCCTCGCATCTGGTGCTGTCCACCGACAACGTGTCAGTCACCGCGCCGGGCGGCATCGCCGAGGTGCTGCAAAGTCTGCTTTTGAGCGTGGTCGACAATCCGGTCAGCGCCCTGATGAATGCCAACTTCATCGGCATTCTGGCCTGGGCGATCGGCATGGGCGTTGCCATTCGCCACGCCGGTGACACCACCCGCGAAGTGCTCGGCGACCTGTCCAACGGCGTGACGCTGATCGTGCGCGTAGTGATTCGTTTCGCGCCGCTGGGCATTTTCGGTCTGGTGGCCTCGACCCTCGCGACCTCGGGCTTCGGCGCGCTGATCGGTTACGCGCACCTGCTGGCCGTACTGCTGGGCTGCATGCTGTTCGTCGCGCTGGTGATGAACCCGCTGATCGTGTTCTGGAAACTGCGTCGCAACCCGTACCCGCTGACCCTCAAGTGCCTGCGCGAAAGCGGCATCACCGCCTTCTTCACCCGTAGCTCGGCGGCGAATATTCCGGTCAATCTGGAACTGAGCAAGCGTCTGGGCCTGCATGAAGACACCTACTCGGTATCGATCCCGCTGGGCGCGACCATCAACATGGCCGGCGCGGCGATCACCATTACCGTGCTGACCCTGGCGGCGGTGCACACGCTGGGCATTGCCGTGGACATCCCGACCGCGATCCTGCTCAGCGTCGTCGCGGCGATCTGTGCCTGTGGCGCCTCAGGCGTGGCCGGCGGTTCGCTGCTGCTGATTCCGCTGGCGTGCAGCCTGTTCGGCATTCCGAGCGAGATTGCCATGCAGGTGGTGGCGGTGGGCTTCATCATTGGCGTGTTGCAGGATTCGGCGGAGACTGCGCTGAATTCGTCCACCGATGTGCTATTTACGGCGGCGGCTTGCCTGGGTGAAGAAGCGAAAGCCCAACGCACCGCATAACCCCTGTAGGAGTGAGCCTGCTCGCGATAGCGGTGTGTCAGTCACATCGTCTCGGTATGACACACCGCTATCGCGAGCAGGCTCACTCCTACAAAAAAC
>NZ_JANLOG010000015.1:0-41781 GCF_025466205.1 Pseudomonas sp. 13B_3.2_Bac1 | reverse complement strand
GGAATTGTGCGCGGATCTGGAAGAATCGCGGACGATGTTTTACTGACCTGTGGGGGGGGGGGGGGGGGGGGGGGGGGGGGGGGGGGGGGGGGGCGCCCCCCCCCCCCCCCCCCCCCCCCCGCCCCCCCCCCCCCCCCCCCCCCCCCCCCCCCCCCCCCCCCCCCCCCCCCCCCCCCCCCCCCCCCCCCCCCCCCCCCCCCCACTCCTACAAAAGATTTGTGTGGGGGTCAGGGCGCGGTCAGTGGCCGTTCACTCATGAATGCCTCAAGCCGCGAGCGCAGCCAGCGCTCGGCCGGATCGCTGTCGACATGGCTGAGCCAGACCATCGACAGATCCAGCATCGGCGTTTTGAAAGGGAACGGTTCCTTGAACAGCAGCCCGGAGGCAGCCATGGCTTCGGCGGTGTAGTCCGGCAGGCTGGCGATCAGGTCGGTGCCGGCCAGCAATGCCGGCAGCGCACTGTATTGCGGCACCGACAACACCACATGCCGGGTGCGACCGATTTCCGCGAGCCATTCATCGGCATAGCCGCTGATGTTGGCCGTATGCGACACCAGCACGTGCGGACGTGAGCAGTATTCATCAAGGGTCAGCGGCGAATCGGAGGCATCGGCGCGCAGGATGCTCGGCTGGATATGCCGTAGCAGTTTGCGCTTGGCATTGGCCGGCAAACCTCGGGTCTGGCTGATACCGACAGTGATGTCGCCGGCGGCCAGCAGGTCGGGGATGCGCCAGTAATCGACGTGTTGCACCACGAATACCACGCTGGGAGCCTCTTGGCGCAGCGCCCGCAACAACGGAGGCAACAGACCGAACTCGACGTCATCGGACAGGCCGATGCGAAACGTCATATTGCTCACGGCCGGATCGAAGTCGTGGGTCAGGCTCAGGGCCACAGACAGTGAGTCGAGGGCCGGCGACAAGTATTTGAACAGTTCCTCGGCCCGGGCAGTCGGCTCCATGCGATGGCCGACGCGGATAAACAGCGGATCGTTGAACATCGCGCGCAAGCGATTGAGCGCCGAACTGATGGTCGGCTGGCCGAGAAACAGCTTTTCCGCCGCCCGGGTCACGTTGCGTTCGAGCATCAAGGTCTCGAACACCACCATCAGGTTGATGTCGGCCTTGCGTAATTCATTTCGATTCATCCATTGCCCCCCCGGTCCCAGACTGGAGGGCAGTGTAGAAAGGCCTTGGGTACGGCGTCCATCACCACGATGGCTCAATCTACCGTCAGTTGCCTGATGCCAAGGGCCATGACCCTTGTATCGTCGTTGAGCCCCAACTGCTGCGGACTGATGGCGTCCGGCAGTTGCAGCTCGATCGTCAGTCGATCATCGTCCTTCAGGCGTTGACTGAGCGCAGCACTGATCGGAATGTCCAGACGGTTAGCCTGGAATTGCGTCAGTTGCGTGGACAGCACCTGCTGGCTATTCAAGCTCACAATGACCCGCTGGCCAGGGTGTTGTGGCTGGATGAATGCCAACGCATCGATGACGATTGAGCGCGCTTGCGGCGACACCCGCAAAACGATTTGCGCCCGCTGCCCTTGTGACCATGTGCCCCAGTTCTCCGGCGTCGACCAGCCGTCGGCCAGTTGCCGCGCTTTATGATTGAACGTCAGCGCCTGCCCGGGTTGAAGAAGTGGAATCAGCGACATCTGCCGTCCTTCATCATGGACGGACAGGCATTGCGCACAACGTTTCCAGGCAGGCGCGAGCACTACCACGCCATCCACTCGCGTCAGCAGGTCGGTGTCGCTGTTGATGCTTTTGGCGGCCGCCTGCACCACCTCATCGTCGAGGATATACAGCGAGTCCGTGTCGTACTGACCCGACTCAAGCATGCCTCGAGCCTTCTGTTGGGCCTCGGCCGTCGCCGATGTACTCATGCGCCCCAGATAGACCGCGTCGGTTTTCATGCCGTGGGTGGCTGCGAAACCGGCCACCATCTGCCAGCGATCCGGCTGATTCTGCGGCAGCAGAATACGCACCTTGGCGTAATGCGCAGCCGCGCTGGCCCAGAATGGATCCTGCATCGGCGTGCTCCAGACCGAGGCTGGCGCGACCGTTTTGCCCTGCCTCAGGCCCATCCAGCCGTTACGGGTGTCGACCACTTGCACCGTCACCGCCAACGCCAGCAAAGCGATGGCCACGCGCGGACGATAACCGCGCACCACCAGAAAAATCAGGGCCAGGCTCAGCGCATAGAACACGGGCCAGAACATTCGTCCCGACGCACGAAAGATATTCGCCAGGCCGACGATTTTTTTCGGCAGCGGGTAGTGAGCCGTCCATGCGCCGACTCCGATCTGGTTTGAAAGGGCAAACAGGAACAGGCCAAACAATGCCAGCAACAGCCAGGGCCTGGCACGTAGTTCATTGCTCACGACCTGCCTGTTCCTCAGCCAGGCAATCAACGACAACGGCGCCAACAACAGCACGCCCAGGCCGAGGTAATTGAAGCCTTCGTAGTCGCCACTGGCCTTCGGCAGATCAGGCAGGATCAACGACCAGCCCGCCGGGTCGACGGGCGACAGCAGATTCATTCGGTAGAGACCGAAACCTCCGGAGGCCGCGCCATCGGCAATGGCAAAGTAGCCTGCCTGCCAGCAACACACACTCACCAGGGCGAAGAGCGTCACGCCCTCAATCAGACTCTGGCGACGGGTCAATTGTTGGCTGAACGTCTTGCCGAGCAGATCCGCCACCCAGATCAGCGCGACCATCGCCAGCAAGTACGCATGCACCAACGCTGTCACCGCCAATAGCGTGCCCCACGCCAGACGGCGGCGATGCAGATTCGGCAGGAGAGCCAGATACAGTGCGGCGAGGATCAGAAAATGTCCGGCAAGGGAAAGGTGTCCGCCCATGCGCAGGAACATTGGCGGCGAAAACACCAGCAACGCGGTGCCCAGCAAGCGAATCAGCGGCTGGGCGGTTATCAGCCCGAGCAGTTTCCAGGCGAACCAGGCTTGCAGTACAAAACACGCCAGCAGCCACATTCCGAAATACTGAAAGGTCTCCGGCAGCCATGCGCTGAAGGGTTTGAACAGCAGCGCCAACAGCGGATTGGAGTCGGAAAAAATAATCGAACTGCCCAGTTCCAGACCATAGAACGGGTTGAGTCCGACCGGAAACGTCCAGGGCGAATGCCGAAAGAATTCCCAACCCAGATAATGCGTCGCTGGATCGCCCTGCTCCAGCCAGGCAATGTTTTGCGGATCCAGCGCCTGCGGCCCGATCACGACAAAAAACATCAGCGCACCAAACATCAGCGGCAGTAAAGAAAGTACCGAATGCTTTGGCGCGGGGTTCATCGATAGGTCCAGAAATTGTGCAAGACGAAGGTGAACGCTGGAATCGTCAGTGCCACCGCGACGATGCCCAACAGATAATTCAACCCGGCCATCTGCGCGGCCCAGGCGACAAACATCGCCAACAGAAAACCGCACGCCGATACCGATAAAAATCGCAGCAATGTTCTGCCGTGCAGTCGGGCCGAGAAACTCCAGGTGGTGTTGATCACGTAAGACACCACCGTCGCCACGGCAAACGCCACACCGTTGGCCAGCGGCGGTTGAGGCGCAACGAAATTGATGAACAGCACCGCCACCAGCGCATGCAGCGCGGTGACGAACAGACCGGTCACGGCAAAGCGCAGACCGCGCTGGATCAGCGCTTTCCTGTCGCTTGAGGTCACGGTTTTTGCGCCAGCACAAACACGCTCAGGCCGGCCAGACGATTGTGGCCCATCAACGGCAGTTCAAGACTGCACAGCGTCTTGAGCACGCCGTTGACCAGCGGATGATGGCGCTTGAGCTGAGACTGCGGCGCTGCGGCCTGCGGCCCTTTGGGCAGCAACCGCAACGCCGCCGCGATCGGAAACACCGCGCCGAAAAAGTAAGCGCCGCGCTGCACGCTCAAACCGGCGTCACGGGCCAGGGTTTCAAACTGTGGCAGGGTGTAACGGCGCTTGTGCTCGAGAAAGTCATCATGGCCACTCCACAGGAACTGGAAGGCCGGCACGGTCATCAGAAAACGGCTGCCGGACGGCACCTTGTCGACGTAAGCCTTGAGCAGACCGAGGTCGTCATCGACATGCTCCAGGACGTCCATGAGCAGCACCAGATCAGCGTCGACGGCTTCGATGTCGCGGCGGTAATGCACCGGTTTGCCGGCGGTGGTCGCATCGGAATCGGCGGGGTAACTGATGTCGACGCACCACGCCTCGCGCGCAGCGGTTCGAGTCAGCAGGTGGTGGGAGAAAAAACCCGAGCCGGCACCCACGTCGAGAATCCGTGTGATCGGTGCATCACCGAGCAGACGCCGAGTCGCCGCCGCTTTGGAGCAGTAATACCAATGCTCATCGATGCTGTCGCCGAGGATGTCGGTTTCCTTGAGATCCATGTTTCAGTCCTTGGGGTCGTAGACGCGACGCACCAGAAAAACCGGCCGGCGTTTGGATTCAATATAAGTGCGGCCCAGGTACTCGCCGAGCACGCCGATGCCGATCAGTTGCAGGCCACCGAGGAACGTTACAGCCACCATGAGCGAGGCATAACCGGGCATATCGACGCCATGGATCAGCGTGCGCACCACGATAAAAATGGCAAAGGCAAAAGACACCAGTGAGACCGCCGCGCCGATGTAAGTCCAGATTCGCAGAGGCTCGGTGCTGAAACTGGTGATACCTTCCAGCGCGAAATTCCACAGCCGCCAGCCGTTGAATTTGCTCTGCCCCGCCACGCGCTCGGGCCGCTCGTAATCAACGTGGGTGGTGCGAAACCCGACCCAGGCGAACAGACCTTTCATGAAGCGCCGGGACTCGGGCAAGGTCAGCAAGGCATCGACCACGCAACGATCCATCAGACGAAAATCACCGACGTTTTCCGGCAGCGGTTGCTCGGCGATCTTGTTGTGCAAACGATAGAACCAATGCGCCGATGTCTGTTTGGCCCAGGTGTCGCTGCGGCGGCTGATGCGGTGACCGAGCACCACTTCATAGCCTTCGCGCCAACGCTCGATCATTTGCAGGATGACTTCGGGCGGGTCCTGCAAGTCGGCGTCAATGGGGACAACGATCTGCCCGGAGGCGATCTGCAGGCCAGCGGACAACGCCGCCTCCTTGCCGAAATTGCGGCTCAGATCGACGATCCGCAGACGCGCGTCGTGCTGCTGACGCTCCAGCAGCCGCTCAAGTGTGGCATCAGTGCTGCCGTCATTGACGAACACCAGCTCCAGCTCGATCGACGGCTGATGCTGAAACACTTCGTCAATGCGCAGGATGAACGCGTGGAGACTGTCCTCCTCGTTAAAAACGGGGACAACCAGCGATAACCTGACCCGTGTGGCCGGTGGCGTTCCGTGCTCAGTCAATGGAGTGCTCTTTTTATAGTGATTGTCGGTCGTCGAAGATTTTCGACGCCATGAGCCGTCCCGTATTAAGCAGTAGCGCCGATAGCCTTGCAAGGTGGAATTGGCGACATTTTTGCCAATCCAGACGCCGATGCGTGCGCTCTAGTCCGCACTCTTCAGAAACATCTGCCAACGATTGGAAACAAATGCCCGATAGCGAAAAAAACTCGCTCCGCTAGGCTTGCGACGATGCGCCACACAGGTTGTCGCAAACACCATCGCAAGGAGCGAACTGAATGTATTTCGAGATCTACCGCCAATCCAAAGGCACCCCGAGCACCGGCAAAGGCCAATGGCGCTGGAGGCTGCGGGCGGGCAACCACGAGACGATTGCCAGTGGCGAGTCGTATGTGAACAAGGCCGATTGTTTACATGTGATCGAGTTGATCAAGGGTGTGCAGGCGGAGACACCGGTGAAGGAAATCTGACCGCGCCGCCCGGCATGGCGCCGCGTCTTACAGCGTCTTCCTTTTTTGCCTGACCCACTGGCGAAGCACTTTTGCGCCCCTACGCTCTTCAGCGTATGGGGCGATCCAGCCCTGTTCCGCCACATGACATTCAACTCAAAAAAGGAGCCGCACCATGGCTAGAGACAAAGCGAAAGACGACAAGCACTTCAACTGCACCCAAACGCACGAAGCCGACTACGTCGCCAGCCTCTATCCGCACGCCAGGGACGAAGTGAAAACCTTCCTGGCCTCGGCTTGCAAGGACAACACACTGCGCAATTCGACGCACAAGCAAGTGTATGACCTGATCAAACAGAAGCTGGGGCACTCGCAACCGTGAGTGACTGAGGCGGGCGCTCGATAAAACCCGCAGAAACAAAAAAGCCCCGCAGCTTCTCAGCTACGGGGCTTTTTCTATGTATGGCGGAGAGATAGGGATTCGAACCCTAGGTACCGGTGAAGGTACAACGGATTTCGAATCCGTCCCATTCGGCCACTCTGGCATCTCTCCAACGGCGCGCATCATAACAACACTTCTGCGGAAAGCAAACCCTCTTTCGCAAATTTTCTCCGTGCTATCAGATGCTTGCGTCGATTAAAGCGGTACACCCAGACGCTTGGCGACTTCTTCGTAGGCTTCGATGACGTCACCGAGGCCCTGGCGGAAGCGGTCCTTGTCCATTTTCTTCTTGGTGTCCTTGTCCCACAGACGGCAACCGTCCGGGCTGAACTCGTCGCCCAGGACGATGGAGCCGTCGCTGAACACGCCGAACTCAAGCTTGAAATCGACCAGCAGCAGGCCGGCGTCGTCGAACAGTTTGCTCAGGACTTCGTTGACCTTGAGCGACAGTTCCTTCATGCGCGCCAGTTGCTCGGCGGTGCCCCAGCCGAATGCCACGACGTGGGATTCGTTGATGAACGGGTCGCCCTTGGCGTCGTCCTTCAGGAACAGTTCGAAGGTGTACGGGTTGAGCTTCATGCCCTCTTCGACGCCCAGGCGTTTTACCAGGCTGCCGGCGGCGTAGTTACGCACGACGCACTCGACCGGGATCATGTCGAGTTTCTTCACCAGGCACTCGTTGTCGCCCAGCAGTTTGTCGAATTGGGTCGGAATGCCGGCCGCTTCGAGTTTCTGCATGATGAAGGCGTTGAACTTGTTGTTCACCATGCCTTTGCGGTCGAGCTGCTCGATGCGCTTGCCGTCGAACGCCGAGGTGTCGTTGCGAAACAGCAGGATCAAGCGGTCAGCGTCGTCGGTCTTGTAAACCGATTTGGCTTTGCCGCGGTAGAGTTCTTCACGTTTTTCCATGATGGGCTCCGCTTGCTAAGTAGATGGGCTAGGCGATATGGCGCCAGTCGAGCCCTGAATCTTGATCGGCCAGTTGCAGCCAGTCCGGGTCGCACCCGAGGGTGTCGACGAAACATTGCCGGGCCAGCTGCGGCAGGTTGTTCTTGCTGCTCAGGTGGGCGAGAACCAGATGCTGCAAGCCCTGCCACCCCAACTCGGCCACCAGGAATGCCGCCTGATGGTTGTTCAAATGTCCCAGCTCGCCGCCCACCCGTTGCTTGAGAAAGTACGGATAGTGACCACGGGCCAGCATGTCGCGACAGTGGTTGGACTCGATCATCAACGCATCGAGATCCCGATAGCCGTCCAGCACCCGCTCGCAGTAGGAACCCAGGTCGGTCAGCAGGCCGAAGCGCCGCTGCTCGTTATCACTGAATACATACTGTGTCGGCTCTTGCGCATCATGGGCCACGGCAATGACCCCGATATTCAGTGCGCCGATCTGCAGCTGCTCGCCGCCGGCCAGAAAGCCTGCGGGTTCGATCGGTTTGCGCATCCCGCGCAGTGTGCCGCGACTGAGGTAGACCGGAAGATTGTAGCGCCGAGACAGCAAACCCACGCCATGCACGTGGTCGGCATGTTCGTGGGTTACGAGTATCGCGCTCAGTTGCGCCGGGTTCACACCCAGGCGCAACAGGCGTTTTTCGGTTTCCCGCAGGGAAAAACCACAATCCACCAGCACATACGTATCAGCGCTGGCGATCAGCGTGCCGTTCCCTTGGCTACCGCTGCCGAGAACGGCAAAGCGCATGTGATCAGCCCAGGTTGTCCTGAATCACGCTCAACACTTTGCGTGCCACATCGGCAGGCGCAACGGTGTTGATGTTCTTCTCGACGGTTACCTGAACGTTTTCACCGACCTTGCTCAGGCGAACCTGATAACGCTCGGCGCGGGCTTCAACTTCTTCCTTGGTCGGCGCACTGCCGAACAGGCTGCTGAAGAAACCAGGCTTGTCGTCTTTCTTCTCGGCTTTTTCGGCCAGGTTGATGTAGTACAGGCCCAGGCTGCGGTTGATGTCTTCAACACGCCACTGACCTTGCTCCAGCGCACGACCGACGCTCGACCAGGCACGATCCAGGTCCGGACCGACGTTCAGTACCGGGTTACCGCTGCCGTCTTCGCTGAGGCTGACACGGCTTGGGGTATCGAAGTCACGCGAAGCCAGCATCGACACCGAACCGCCCTTCTCGGAGATCCGGCTCATGCTCGCGAGCATGTCGTCGACCAGCGCGGCGTCCAGGCCAGTGTTGACCGAACGGTTGGTGAAATCGACATCGGCGGTGCTGCCGGCAGGACGCTCGGCGCTGACCACGTAGATCTCACTGGTGTTGCGCTGCACGCCTGGCTCGATACGCACCCGCACGCGGGTTTCGCTGTCGGCACCGACACCGGCTGCGCTCAGGCGCTTGGCCATGGCGGCGGACAGTTCGTCGGAATGCTGCCATTTAGTCGTGAATTCGCCGGTTTGCGGGCGCTGTTCATCCAGACGGAAACCGTTGTCCTGGAAGAACTGCACCGCCACTGGCCAGACTTCGGCCGGCTGATGCTGGGCCATGACCCAACGCGAGTCGCCGCTCTTCTGCAACGAGTAGTCGGTCGCGTCGGCAATCGCCGACAGCGGTTGTGGACGCGGCACCACGTATTCGCCCTTGGCGGTGTCATCAGCCACGTTGCGCGGGATCGGCAACAGCGGATCCAGACGCTTGGAGGTGCTGACATTCGGTGGCAGTTGCATCGGTGGAGTCTGTTGCGCTTCCAGGTAATCGCTACCACGGTCACGGAAATAACCTTCCGGGCCCCAGACCCATCCGCAGCCACTGGTGCTGGAGATAATCAAGGCAAGTGCGGAAAGTCCGGCCATTCGCTTCATGCGTTGTACTTCCTCAATTAAACCAGGACGCTGCACTGGCGCAGGGCCGTGCGAAGCGTTTCATGACAAGGAGCGCTCAGCCAGGTCAGCGGCAAGCGGATGCCTTCGTGCATCAGGCCCATTTCAACCAAAGCCCACTTCACCGGAATCGGGTTGGCTTCGATGAACAGGTCCTTGTGCAGCGGCATCAGTTTTTCGTTGATTGCCCGTGCGGTGTCGGCGTCGCCATTCAGCGCAGCCTCGCACAGATCAGCCATTTCGCGCGGGGCGACGTTGGCGGTCACGGAGATATTGCCTTTGCCGCCCAGCAGGATCAGCTCGACCGCGGTCGGATCATCGCCGGACAGCACGATGAAGTCCTCGCTCACGCCGTCGATGATGGCTTTGGCGCGTTTCAGGTCGCCGGTAGCTTCCTTGATGCCGATGATGTTCGGCACAGTGGACAGGCGAATCACGGTCTCGGCCTGCATGTCGCAGGAGGTGCGGCCGGGAACGTTGTAGAGAATCTGCGGAATGTCGACCGCTTCGGCAATGTGCTTGAAGTGCTGGTACAGGCCTTCCTGGGTCGGCTTGTTGTAGTACGGAACCACCAGCAGGCAGGCATCGGCGCCGGCTTCCTTGGCGTTGCGGGTCAGTTCGACGGCTTCGCGGGTCGAATTGGCGCCGGTACCGGCGATCACCGGGATACGGCCGGCAACCTGTTTGACCACGGCTTTGATGACGGCGATGTGTTCTTCTACATCAAGGGTTGCCGACTCGCCGGTGGTACCGACCGCGACAATGGCATGGGTGCCGTTTTCAAGGTGGAAGTCCACGAGTTTTCGGAGGCTGTCCCAGTCAAGACGCCCTTGTGCATCCATGGGTGTGACCAGTGCCACCATACTGCCCCGAATCATGAAAACGCTCCTGCCGGAAAAAGAGAGCGGTAATGGTACTGGCGCCAAGATGCTTGCACAAGCGAAGTACTGCGCCGCCATTCCCCTTGGCGTCGGTTTTCGCTACCCTTCAGACTTTGATCGGTACAGATCAGCTTGTACGTCGGGCTCCAGCCTCCCCTGTCGGCCACCCAGGCCCCGTTCCAGTGTCGCTGCTGCACGCTCTGCCTATATTGGAGCGAATTGCGAGCCATGGCCCGGGGCTTTCTGAATCGGCACGCGCAGACGCATCCCGACGGCCAACGCCCATCGACCTACCGACCGCTCATCGCTTTAGGAATGCTGCATGTCCACCCCCACAGTTCGCGAACAATTCCTTGTCATCAGTGCCCTTGGCGCCAACCCCATGGAGCTGACTAACGTCCTGTGCCGCGCCAGCCATGAAAATCGCTGCGCCGTCGTCACCTCCCGTCTGACTCGCCATGGCGAATGCAGCGCTCTGGTACTGGAAATCTCCGGCAGCTGGGACGCCCTGGCCCGTCTCGAAGGCAGCCTGTCGGGCCTGGCCAAGCGCCACGCCTTTACCGTCAACGTGGTGCGCAGTGCCGCGCTGGAAAATCGCCCACAGGCCCTGCCGTACGTGGCCTATGTCAGCTCGGCGTATCGCCCGGACATCATCAACGAGTTGTGCCAGTTCTTCATGGATCACAACGTCGAGCTGGAAAACCTGACCTGCGATACCTATCAGGCGCCGCAGACCGGCGGCACCATGCTCAATGCCACATTCACTGTGACGCTGCCGGCCGGCACCCAGATCAGCTGGCTGCGCGACCAGTTCCTGGACTTCGCCGACGCAATGAACCTGGACGCGCTGATCGAACCCTGGCGCCCACAAAACCCAATGTAAGGAAGCTTTCATGGCCGTTGTCATCGACCAACCGGTTGCGGATTTCGAAGCACCTGCCACCAGCGGGCAGACCGTCAGCCTGTCCGCCCTGAAGGGCAAGCAAGTGGTGATCTACTTCTATCCGAAGGACAGCACCCCGGGCTGCACCACCGAAGGCCAGGGTTTTCGTGACCAGTACGCGGCGTTCCAGGCTGCCAACACGGAAATCTTCGGTATTTCCCGCGACAGCCTGAAATCCCACGAGAACTTCAAGTGCAAGCAGGAATTCCCGTTCGAGCTGATCAGCGACAAGGATGAAGCCGTCTGCCAACTGTTCGACGTGATCAAGCTGAAGAAGCTGTACGGCAAGGAATACCTGGGCGTTGATCGCAGCACGTTCCTGATCGACAAGAACGGGGTGCTGCGTCAGGAATGGCGCGGCGTGAAAGTGCCGGGGCATGTTGATGCGGTGCTGGCTGCGGCTCAGGCCCTGAATAAGGCCTGATATTTCTGCGTCGTTTTCACTGACGCTTTCGCGAGCAAGCCCGCTCCCACATAGACCTCGGTCAACTGTGGGAGCGGGCTTGCTCGCGAAGGGGCCATAGGCCTCAACGAATAATCCGGCTTTACAGTAACGGAGCTACAACCGGCTCCTTGCGCGGCCACGCATCCAGCACTGCCTTGAACAGCGTCGCCAGCGGAATCGCGAAGAACACTCCCCAGAATCCCCATAGCCCGCCAAACAACAGCACCGCGCAGATAATCGCTACCGGGTGCAGGTTGACCGCCTCGGAAAACAGCAACGGCACCAGCACGTTGCCATCCAGGGTCTGAATGATCCCGTAGACCGCCATCAGATAGATGAACTGATCGCTCCAGCCCCACTGGAACAAGGCAATCAGCAGCACCGGCACGGTCACCACCACCGCGCCGACGTACGGCACCACCACTGACACCCCGACCAGCAACGCCAGTAGCGCCGCATAGTTGAGGCCAAGGGCGACGAAGGCGATATAGGTCACACCGCCACAAATCACGATCTCGATGACCTTGCCGCGAATATAGTTGGCGATCTGCCGATTCATTTCCTGCGCCACGCGGGTGATCAGCGCCCGCTCTCGGGGCAGATAGCCGCGCACCCACTCGCCGATCATGGCCCGATCCTTGAGGAAGAAGAACACCAGGATCGGTACCAGTACCAGATAGATCATGATGTTGACCAGCAACGGCAGACTCGACAGCGAGAAGGTCAGCGCCCATTGGCCGAACTTGCCGATCTCGCCGCGCGCCGCTTCGATGGCCTGCAGTACCTGCTCGTCGGAGACCAGATGCGGATAGCGCTCCGGCAGCAGCAACAGCAGCGACTGCCACTTGGCGAGCATGCCCGGCAGTTCGTTGAACAGCGTGATCAACTGATGCCACAGCAGCGGCAAGACCACCACGATGAACACCAGCAACACGCCCATGAACAGCGCGAACACCAGCCCCACCGCCGCCGCACCAGGCAAGCGCATGCGCTCAAGAGCGAGCACCAGTCCTTGCATCAGATACGCCAGCACCATCCCGGCCAATACCGGCGCGAGCATCCCTCCGAGGGTGAGCACCGCGGTAAAGGCGAGAAACAGCAGCACCGCCAGCACCACCGCCTCTTCATCGGAAAAGTAGCGCTGAATCCAGTCGCGTAACACTTTGAACATCAATAATCCTTAGGTCTTTTACGCTGTCGGTTTCAGGCTTTTTTCAGCCAGTAACGGTAGACGCCTGCTTCGTCTTCTTCGCGCAGCAGCGTATGACCGGCCAGACGGGCAAAGGTGCGAAAGTCGCGCTGCGAGCCGGCATCCGTGGCGATCACCTTGAGCACGGCGCCACTGGGCAGCTTGTTGAGTTCCATTTTGGCCTTGAGCAACGGCAACGGGCAATTCAGACCACTGGCGTCCAGTTCACAGTCATGGGCTACAGGGTCGGTCATCGCGTCACTCCGGTTCGGGTAATTGAGCTGCCTAGAATATCTGGTCGCAAGCCCGGTGTCCGGCTACAGTAAGGTCTTTGTCTTCTAAGGCTTTGTGCATGACATTTCTGCGCCCTACCCTGCTGACGCTCGCTTGCCTGCTCGCCTCACCGGGCTTTGCCGACGATCTGCCGTCACTTGGCGACGCCAGTTCTGCCATTGTCTCACCGCAACAGGAATACCAGCTCGGCCGCGCCTGGCTGGCCATGTTGCGCAGCCAGGTTGCACAGCTCAACGATCCGCAGCTCAAGGACTACGTCGAGTCCAGTGTCTATAAGCTGGTGGAAACCAGCCAGGTGACTGACCGCCGTCTGGAGTTCATCCTGATCAACAGCCCGCAACTCAACGCCTTCGCGGCGCCGGGTGGCGTGGTCGGGGTCAACGGCGGGCTGTTCCTCAACGCGCAGACCGAGGGCGAGTACGCCTCGGTACTGGCCCACGAACTGGCTCACTTGTCACAACGCCACTTTGCGCGCGGTGTAGAAGCTTCGCAGCGGATGCAGGTGCCGATGATGGCGGCGCTGCTCGCCGGGATCGTGATTGCCGCCGCCGGGGGCGGTGATGCCGGGATCGCGACCATCGCCGGCACTCAGGCCGCAGCCATTCAGTCGCAACGCACCTTCTCGCGCCAGAACGAACAGGAAGCCGACCGCATCGGCATTCTCAACCTGGAAAAGGCCGGCTACGACCCGCGTTCGATGCCGACCATGTTCGAGCGCCTGATGCGTCAGTATCGCTTCGACGCCAAGCCGCCGGAATTTCTGCTGACTCACCCGGTCACCGAATCGCGTATCGCCGACACCCGCAACCGCGCCGAGCAGGCACCACAGGGCGGTATTGAAGACAGCATGCGCTATCAGTTGATTCGTGCCCGCGTCCAACTGATCTATGAAGAAACTCCGGGCCTGGGCGCCAAGCGCTTCCGCGCCCAATTGGACGAGAACCCGAAGAACGACGTGGCGCGCTATGGCCTGGCGATCGCCCAGATCAAAGGTGCTCAGCTCAATGAAGCGCGGGAGAACCTCAAGCAGTTGCTGGCCAAGTCGCCGAACGAGATCATCTACAACCTCGCGCAGATCGACCTGGACATCACCAACAACCGCCTGCCGGATGCGCAAACGCGGGTTGACCGGATGCTCACGCAATATCCGGGCAACTACCCGCTGAATCAGGTCCGCGTCGATCTGCTGCTGAAACAGAATCGCACCGCCGACGCGGAGAAAGCCCTTGAAGGCCTGCTCAAATCCCGCCCGAATGATCCGGACGTGTGGTATCAGGTTGCCGAAACCCGTGGCTTGTCAGGGAACATCATCGGCTTGCATCAGGCTCGCGCCGAATACTTTGCGCTGGTGGGTGATTATCGTCAGGCGATCCAGCAGCTCGACTTTGCCAAACGCAAGGCTGGCAGCAACTTCCCGCTGTCCTCGCGGATCGATGCACGCCAGCGTGAGCTGATGGAGCAGGAGCGCATGATCAAGGACATGATGGGCTGAGTTTTCGTCCTCGAAACATTGTTTCAGGCATAAAAAAACCGCCTCTTTCGAGGCGGTTTTTTATTTCACCGCAACCGGATTATTCAGCCAGTTTGAAGGTGATGAAGCTGGCCCGGCCTTGACGCAGAACGCGCATCGACACCGAACGATTCTTCGGCAGCGCCTTGGCGATCTCGCCGAACTCCTTGGTGGAGCCGATGGCCTGGTTGTTCAGGTGAGTGATCACATCACCCGGCTGCAGACCGATCAGGGCTGCAGGACCATCCTGGACGTCCTTGATGACCACGCCGCCTTTGAGGTCGTAGGCTTTCTTCTGTTCATCGGTCAATTCGACCACCGACACACCGAGGCGGTTGCTGCTGCTTTCCGCGCCGGATTTCGGTAGCGATGCCAGCTCTTTGTCTTCGTCCGGAATTGCGCCGACTGTCAGCTCGACATTCTTGCGCTTGCCGTCACGAATCACTTCGAGGTTGGCCTTGGCGCCCGCCTTCAGCGCACCGACCAGGTGTGGCAGGTCGGCAGACATGACGATCGGCTGACCGTTCATGCTCAGGATCACGTCACCCACTTGCAGGCCGCCCTTGGCTGCCGGACCGTCATCCTGAATCTGCGCAACCAGCGCACCGGCCGGCTTATCAAGACCGAACGACTCCGCCAGATCCTTGTTTACTTCCTGGATGACCACACCCAGCCAACCGCGACTGACCTTGCCACCGCTTTTCAGCTGATTGGAAACGTCCATGGCTACGTCAATCGGGATGGCGAACGACACACCCATGAAACCACCGGAACGGGTGTAGATCTGCGAGTTGATCCCGACCACTTCACCGTTCAGATTGAACAGCGGACCACCGGAGTTACCCGGGTTGATCGGCACGTCGGTCTGGATGAACGGCACGTAGTTTTCGTTCGGCAGGCTACGGCCGACGGCGCTGACGATACCCTGGGTCACGGTATGGTCAAAGCCGAACGGCGAACCGATCGCCACAACCCACTGACCAGCCTTCAGGTCCTGGGACTTGCCGAGCTTGAGCACCGGCAGATCCTTGCCATCGATTTTCAGCAGGGCTACGTCGGAACGCGGGTCGGTGCCGATCAGCTTGGCTTTCATTTCACTGCGATCAGCCAGACGCACGAGGATTTCGTCGGCATCGGCAATCACATGGTTGTTGGTCAGGATGTAGCCATCCGATGAAATGATGAAGCCCGAACCCAGCGATTGCGCTTCACGCTGGCGATCACCGCGTGGCGAACGCTGCTGAGGCGGCATGCCACGCTCGAAGAACTCGCGCAGCATCGGCGGCAAGCCTTCCAGGTCAGGCATCTGCTGGTTCACTTTGCGATCAGGCAGCTTCTGCGTGGTACTGATGTTCACCACCGCAGGCGAGGCCTGTTCAACCAGTTGGGTGAAGTCCGGCAAGTCGGCCGCCTGGGCAGCGGGAACAGCCTGACCGAGCACCAGCACGGTGGCGAAAATGGAGAGATAAGACTTCAAGCTAAGTATCGACATACAGCTCCCGTTACGACGAGCAGGGTTAAGCGATATGGAGCAAGGAACACCGGGAACCGCGGGCCGGCATTTTTGTTCCGGGAACAACAGACAAGGCCAGAGCCGTGAGGCTCTGACCTATAAAAAACTTTCGGGTGATTTGCAAATGAAAATGCTGAGCAAACATTTCATCTACGTCTCGACGAAGAGGTGGAAATGACTGAAATCAGCTCACTGCTTGCTGGTTGCAGCGCCATCGTTACGCATCGACAGGGCAATCCGTTCGGCCGTGCCAATGGGTATTTCACCGACCACCGTCACCATCATCTCGCCTTCAGGCGTGGTCAGGCGGCGGGAAACAGCGACGGTCGGCCCGAGCTGTGTGCGGGTATCGGTGACTGTCGCGCCGTTCAACGGCTCGAGAAACACCGAAAACCGCGCCAGCCCGTCGTCATACATCAGGCTGCTGACCTGAGTCTTGGTTTCCGGGTCTTTGTGCGAGGTACTGCTGGTCAGCACAAACCCCGGAGGCAGCCAGTCCGAATGCCAGACCTGGGCCGTCTTAACGGCGGAGGCCTTGTCACTGTCGAGGGTGATTGCCTTGCAATCGGTGCCAGGTTGCAGATCTTTGTCAGAAGGGGCATCCGCGGTATCAAGGCTGGTGAACTGGAAGCGCTCGAGTAACTGCCCCTTGTCATTGAGCAGCAACGACTTGAGTGGCAAACCAGTCTGTTTATCCAGATGCAGTTCGAAACCGTAGCGATGCTGGTCACGAGGCGTCAGCGAAACGATTACCGCATCACGCCCGGCCACGCGCGACTTGCCGATGACAGCAAGGTCATACCAATTTTTCAGCTTTTGGGGATCAAGCGAACGAGCGGTCGAGTTGGGTGAGTCTCCCAACCCCGCAATCAGGGTGCCGCTGACGCATTGAGTATGTCCATCAACGCGCACGACTTCCTGAGCCGAGCCATCGAGCTGAAGCAAACGCTCGCGGACCTGGCCATTCTGGACACGATGCCAGATGTTGTGGGTAGAAAAACTACCGTTACGCTCGTATACGAAAGTGCCGTGGAAGCTTTGCTGCTGCTCGGCTTGGCCCAGGCGGGTCAACCAGTCCTGAGCCTCGTCGGCATGGGCTGGAACAACGAACCAGCCGCCAAGCAGAAGCGAAAGTAGAGGTATGGCGCGCATGATCCTCCTTAACGGTTTTCCATGCTTGCTGCACGCGCATAAGGCAGTGCGCTTTCAGTACCTTTCAGTGCAGCCTGCTGGGCATGCTGACGCAGATAGCCTGGCAGACGCTGATCGTGCCAGCCTGGCTGACCTTGCAGTACACCATTGGCCATCGGGCCTGTGGTTTCCGAGCTTTCTTTGTAGCCTGCCAGAACAGCCGGGCCTTTGACCTGAGGCGCAACCAGCGAAGGCTGATTGGACTGCTGGGCCAACTCGACGCCAGCGATTTCGTCCTGATTGTACAGGCGCACACCGGCCAGCACCGCAACAGTCACCGACGCTGCAACGGCCAGACGGCCAAGATTGCGCCATGGGCCACGGGATACTTTGGCTGGAGCCGTTTCGTCTTCCAGCGCAGCAGAAACTGCCGCAGCAATGTCCAGACGCGGAAGTAGCAGATCCTTGTGCATCGCTGCCCGAGCGATCTGATAACGAGCCCAGGTCTCACGGGTTTCAACATCGTCCAGTGCATTGATCACTCGACGCAATTCCAGTTCGTCCGCTTCGTTATCCATCACTGCGGACAGCGATTCCTGCAGGGCTTCACGACTCATGGCGTTCCTCTCTTGGCTGTCGCCGCTGTCTCAGTTTTCCTGCAACAACGGCTGCAGGGCTTTATCGATGGCCTCCCGGGCGCGGAAAATCCGGGAGCGCACGGTACCCACCGGACACTGCATGACGCTCGCAATGTCCTCGTAACTCAGACCATCGAATTCACGTAAAGTTAAAGCCGTACGTAAATCCTCTGGCAGTTGCTGAATGGTTCGATGGACGGTGCCTTCGATCTCATCCCGCAGCAATGCGCGTTCCGGTGATTCGAGATCCTTGAGGCCGTGATCGCCGTCGTAGAACTCCGCATCTTCAGAACTTACATCGCTATCCGGCGGCCGGCGGCCGCGTGAAACCAGATAGTTTTTTGCCGTGTTGATGGCAATGCGGTAAAGCCACGTATAGAACGCGCTGTCTCCGCGAAAGTTTCCTAGCGCTCTGTAGGCCTTGATAAAGGCTTCCTGAGCCACATCCTGGGCTTCATGGGTGTCGTGCACGAAACGCACGATCAACCCGAGAATTTTGTGCTGATACTTCAGCACCAGCAGATCGAAAGCTCGCTTGTCGCCACGCTGAACGCGCTCGACCAGCTGCTGATCCTCTTCCTGGGTTAGCATGAACACTCCTCGATAAGCATGGAGGAGGCTTGCATAACTAAACGACCAGACTTGCAAACATAGACTCGGGCTTTTCGCAAAAGTTCTCCCCCTCCAGGCAAGTTTCCTGCGGGCTCTGATTTGGCACGCACGAAAAACGCAGCGCGGGATAAACCGGCTGCGCGAATAATCTTGTCATCGGTTCGCCGGCAAAACCCAATTCGCAGGTTTTGCATTGAAGCCGACACTGTCCCGTGCTTCAGGCAACGGACTATTGATCTTGGGCCTCTGGCAAAAGTTCCAATTATTTATAGCCGCGCTCAAGCGACATTGAGCGACCGTGCGCGGAAAAAGCCTGTTTCATCCTCGATACAGTCGCCTTTTCCCAAAACGACGGAAAAAAACGTCCGACGAAGCGTCAAGCTTTTGTCGTCACAGTAGTTTCACAATGCCATACGAGCCCGGCTATTGTGCCGCTCCCCCCCTCTATATACTAGTGGGCTGTGTGGCTGTCTTGACTCGCCGATCCAGCTGTCTTGCGCCACCCCCGATCCGGGTCGCTTTGAGCGGAATCCTGAAATGAGCCAACAGTTTCAACACGATGTTCTGGTCATTGGCAGCGGCGCTGCCGGTTTGAGTCTCGCGCTGACCCTGCCGGGTCACTTGCGCATTGCCGTATTGAGCAAAGGCGATCTGGCCAACGGCTCGACCTATTGGGCTCAGGGCGGTGTCGCTGCCGTGCTGGACGATACCGATACTGTCGAATCCCACGTCGACGACACCCTCAACGCCGGCGGCGGTCTGTGCCATGAAGACGCGGTGCGCTTCACCGTCGAGCACAGCCGCGAAGCCATCCAGTGGCTGATCGACCAAGGTGTGCCCTTCACCCGCGACGAACAGTCCGGAACCGAAGACGGCGGTTTCGAATTCCACCTGACCCGTGAAGGCGGTCACAGCCATCGACGCATCATCCACGCAGCCGATGCGACCGGTGCAGCGATTTTCACCACCCTCCTCGCCCAGGCCAGAGAGCGCGCCAATATCGAGTTGCTTGAGCAACGGGTTGCCGTAGATCTGATCACTGAGCGCCGTCTGGGCATGGACGGCGAGCGTTGCCTCGGCGCCTACGTGCTGAATCGCGCGACCGGCGAAGTCGACACCTACGGCGCGCGCTTCGTGATCCTTGCGTCAGGCGGCGCGGCCAAGGTCTACCTCTATACCAGCAACCCCGACGGCGCCTGCGGTGATGGCATCGCCATGGCCTGGCGCTCGGGTTGCCGGGTGGCGAACCTGGAATTCAATCAGTTCCACCCCACTTGCCTGTATCACCCGCAGGCCAAGAGTTTCCTGATCACAGAAGCACTACGTGGCGAAGGCGCGCACCTGAAGCTGCCCAACGGCGAACGTTTCATGCCGCGTTTCGATAAACGTGCCGAACTGGCGCCACGCGACATCGTCGCCCGGGCCATCGACCATGAAATGAAGCGTCTGGGCGTCGACTGCGTCTACCTCGATATCAGCCACAAGCCTGAAGCGTTCATCAAAAGCCACTTCCCGACCGTCTACGAACGTTGCCTGGGTTTCGGCATCGACATCACCAAGCAACCGATCCCGGTCGTACCGGCAGCGCACTACACCTGTGGTGGGGTGATGGTCGACCAGCACGGTCGTACCGACGTGCCGGGGCTGTACGCGATCGGCGAAACCAGCTTCACCGGTCTGCATGGTGCCAACCGCATGGCCAGCAACTCGCTGCTCGAATGTTTCGTCTATGCCCGCTCGGCGGCAGCGGACATTCTTGCGCAACTGGATGACGTCGCCGCGCCAAACGCCCTGCCCGAGTGGGACGCCAGCCAGGTGACCGATTCCGACGAAGACGTGATCATCGCCCACAACTGGGACGAGCTGCGTCGGTTCATGTGGGACTACGTAGGCATTGTGCGCACCAACAAGCGCCTGCAACGGGCTCAGCACCGCGTGCGTCTGTTGCTGGACGAGATCGACGAGTTCTACAGCAACTATAAAGTCAGCCGCGACCTGATCGAGCTGCGTAATCTGGCGCAAGTTGCCGAACTGATGATCTGCTCGGCCATGGAACGCAAGGAAAGTCGTGGACTGCATTACACCCTCGACTACCCGAACCTGCTGCCCGAGGCGCTCGACACTATTCTGGTGCCGCCCACCTACGCCGGCTGAACTTGAGCCGCACCCGCAGGCGTCGATGCACATCGGCTGCCTGCGAGTCTCGCGGTACGCAGAGCGAGCGCACCCGCCGCTCCCCGCGCAAACGAAAACGCAGCACCACAATCAGTGGCAACGCCAGGCTGTCGGGGCGCAACTGAACCGCTTGCCAGCCACCCGCCTGATTCCATAACTGCCAGCCATCGGCGTCGCGGCGCAATCCGCAAAAAGCCTGCGGATGCTTCAGCAGAATCTGCCGTGGCACCACCCAAGCGGCATGCAGCAGACAGGCGAAAGCCCCGAGCAGACTGACCCAGAGTGGAATCGACAGAAGAAACAAGGCACCCAAAGCGAACGCCTGGGCCAACAGATACGCCGCCAGCAACTGCCGTGAGGCATGCCAGCGGCATTCGAACGTGTTACTTGGGCTGAACACGGTCCAGGATCATCCGCACCATGCGCTGCAGCTCAGGGTCTTCGGACTCGCTGCGCTCCATGAACCAGCCGAACATATCCTGATCCTCACAGGTCAGCAGACGGACATACAAGTCGCGATCGACCTGGTTGAGGTGCGGATAGACCTCTTTCACGAACGGCACCAGCAGCACGTCAAGTTCCAGCATGCCACGGCGGCTGTGCCAGAAGAGGCGATTGAGTTCAACTTGTTCGACCATGGAGCCCTCCTCAAATAGGCGCGCAGTATACAGCCCCGGCGCGGGTCGCACAGTCGGCTTTGGTCGGGCACCACCGATCCTTTATCAACTACCCATTTCAACAACGCGCCCTTATGATGTGCCCCAGACTATTTACCCTGCGATGACCCATGGCCGATTCTGCTTTTTTCTGCACCCTGTCTCATGAAGGCGTACTCGCGGTTCGCGGCGTGGATGCCGGCAAATTCCTGCAAGGCCAATTGACCTGCAACATCAATTACCTCAGCGACAGCCAGGCCAGCCTGGGCGCGCGCTGCACGCAAAAAGGCCGGATGCAGTCGAGCTTCCGCATTCTGCTCGAAGGTGACGGCGTGCTGCTGGCGATGGCTAGCGAACTGCTGGAGCCACAGCTGGCGGATCTGAAAAAGTACGCGGTGTTCTCCAAATCCAAACTGACCGACGAAAGCGCCGCCTGGGTGCGTTTTGGCCTGGAGCACGGCGACGCAGCGTTGGCCAGCCTGGGTCTGAACCTGCCAGGCGTAACCGACAGCGTGGTGCGCAACGCAGGTCTGATCGCGATTCGCGTCTCGCCGGATCGCGCCGAACTCTGGGTTCCGGCCGATCAAGCCGACGCCATCAAAGCCAAGTTGGCCACCGCCCTGCCTGAAGGCGAATTGAACCAATGGCTGCTGGGGCAGATCCGCGCCGGTATCGGTCAGGTCATGCCGACCACCCGCGAGCTGTTCATCCCGCAGATGCTCAACTTGCAGGCCGTCGGTGGCGTAAGTTTCAAGAAAGGTTGCTACACCGGCCAGGAAATCGTCGCGCGCATGCAGTACCTCGGCAAGCTCAAGCGTCGTCTCTACCGCGTGCAGCTGGACGCGAGCGAACTGCCGGAGCCGGGCACCCCGCTGTTCGCCCCAAGCCATGGCAGCGCCATCGGCGAAGTGGTGATTGCTGCCCACGCCGAAGAAAAAATTGAACTGCTGGCGGTGTTGCAGGCCGAAGCTGCCGAAGCGGGTGATTTGCACTTGGGCGCCCTCGAAGGGCCTGCCCTGCATTTGCTCGACTTGCCCTACGAACTGGATCGCGACCGCGAAATCCAGCGCTGATCGCAGCTTTTGTTGCAACACCCTAGAGAGTCCACATGAGCGAGCTGGCGGATAAGGTCCAACAGGATTTGGTTGAGGCCATCGATAACGATGACCTGGTTCTGCCAACGTTACCGGAAGTGGCCCTGCAAATTCGCAAGGCCGCCGAAGACCCGGAAATCAGCGTCAGCACCCTGAGCAAAGTGATTGGCCGTGACACGGCGCTGTCGGCGCGCCTGATCAAAGTGGTCAACAGCCCGTTGCTGCGCGCGACCCAGGAAGTCACCGATCTGCACACCGCGATCACCCGGCTGGGTGTCAACTACAGCAGCAACCTGGCCATCGGTCTGGTGATGGAACAGATCTTCCACGCCCGCTCCGAAGTGGTCGAACAGAAGATGCGCGAAGTCTGGCGCAAGAGTCTGGAAATCGCCGGTGTCAGCTATGCGTTGTGCCGTCGGCATACCCAACTCAAGCCTGATCAGGCAGCGCTCGGCGGACTGGTGCATCAGATTGGCGTGCTGCCGATCCTGACCTACGCCGAAGATCACTACGAACTGCTGTCAGACCCGGTCAGCCTCAACCATGTGATCGACCACATTCATCCACTGTTGGGCGACAAACTGTTGCGGGTCTGGGAGTTTCCCGAGCAACTGGTGGCGTTGCCGGGGCTGTACCTGGATTTCAAACGCGACTCGGCGCACATCGATTACGTCGATCTGGTGCAGGTGGCGAGTCTGTATTGCCACAAAGACAGCGATCATCCGATTTCACGGATTGATCCGCTCAGTGTGCCGGCGTTCAGGAAACTGGGGATCGATCCGGAGAACAAGGAATTGTGCGCGGATCTGGAAGAATCGCGGACGATGTTTTACTGACCTGTGGCGAGGGAGCTTGCTCCCGCTGGGCTGCGAAGCGGCCCCAAAACCAGGCAGCCTCCCTTCATCAGGCAAACCTTGCACTCAGGGATCACGACTGCTGCGCAGCCGAGCGGGAGCAAGCTCCCTCGCCACAAAAGCCATCTCGGCTGCTATCCGGCGATAAAACTCACTCGAACCTTCAAACCGGCCTGCTCGCCATCATGCAACGTGATCTGCGCCAGATGCGCCCGGCAGATTTCCCCGACAATCGCCAGCCCCAACCCTGAACCTGCGACCTGCTGATTGCGCCGGTAGAAGCGTTCAAACACTCGATCACGCTCCTCCAGCGGAATCCCCGGCCCGTCATCTTCAACCTCAAGCACCGCCGGTGCCGCAACCCGCAGAATCACATTGCCGCCCGGCGGCGTATGCGCCAGCGCGTTGTCCACCAGGTTGCTCAGCAGTTCATTGAGCAACGTCGGTTCACCTCGCAACCACACCGGCTCATCCGCCTCCAGCGCCAGCGCGACCCCACGAGCATGCGCCAAGGGCGCCATGGCCATGCCCAATTCGCGGGCCAATTGACTCAGATCCAGCAGTTGCGCGCCGCCCTCGGCGATCGCCCGGGCACCGTTTTCCACGCGAGCCAGCGACAGCAGTTGATTGGCCAGATGGGTCAGGCGATCGGTGCTTTGCGCAGAGGATTCCAGGGTACTGCGCCAGGTTTGCGGTTCCGTCGAACGCAGCCCTAACTCCAGCCGCGCCTTCAACGCTGCCAACGGCGTACGCAGTTCGTGTGCGGCATCAGCGATGAACTGCGCCTGCCGTTCGAACTGCCCGCGCAACCGCTCGGTGAAATGATTGAGTGCACGCACCAGCGGCCACAATTCGCGCTGCACTTCCACCAGCGGCAGCGGCCGGAGGTCGTCCGACTGTCGTTCTTCCACCGCCGTGCGCAAACGCTCCAGCGGACGCAGCGCCGCACTCACTGCAAACCACACCAGCAACAAGGCGCCGATCGCGAGCATGCCCAGGCGCAGCAGCGTATCAGCCGCCAGACTGCGAGCCATGGCGACTCGCGCCTCGTCGGTTTCCGCGACACGGATTTCCGCCATGCCATTCATGTTCGGTTCGGTGACGGCCTTGAGCAGACTGACCACGCGCACGTTCTGCCCGCGATACGTCGCGTTGTAGAAACGCGCCAGCGCTGGATAGCTGTCGGTTCTCGGGGTGCCGGGTGGCGGCCCGGGGAGGTTTTCGTAGCCGGAAATCAGCTTCTGATGGATGTCGTTGACCTGGTAGTAAATCCGCCCGGCGCTGTCGTAGGCGAACGTATCGAGGGCCACGTAGGGCACGTCGGCGCTGAGCGTGCCGTCGCGCTGCGAGAGGCCGGCGGCGATGGTTCGCGCCGAGGCCAACAGGGTTCGGTCGTAGGCCGTGTCGGCGGCTTCGCGCCCGTTCCAGTACGCGCTCAAACCACTGGCGAGCATCAACACCACCAGCAACAACGCGAGGTTCCACAGCAACCGCCAGCGCAGGCTGCTGGGCTTATGCATCGCGGCTTTCCAACAAGTAACCGAGGCCACGGAAAGTCACGATCGCCACCGGTTGACCGTCGAGTTTCTTGCGCAGGCGATGCACGTAGATTTCGATCGCGTCGGGGCTGGCTTCTTCGTCGAGACCAAATACCTGTGCGGCCAGTTGCTCCTTGCTCATCACCCGTCCCGGGCGGGCGATCAACGCTTCGAGCACCGCCTGTTCGCGAGAGGTCAACGTGAGCAGTTCTTCGCCGAGGCTGAAGCGCCGGGTGTCGAGATCGTAGGCCAGCACGCCGCAACGCTGCTGACGCTCGCCACCGAGCACACTGCGCCGCAGCAAGGCTTTGACCCGAGCTTCGAGTTCGGTCAGTTCGAACGGTTTGGCCAGGTAATCGTCGGCGCCGAGATTCAAGCCGTGGACCCGGTCCTTCACATCGCTGCGCGCCGTCAGCATCAACACCGGCAGGTTCTTGCCGCGTGCGCGCAAGCGCGCCAGCACCTCGAAACCGTCCATGCGCGGCAGACCGACATCAAGGATCGCCATCGCGTATTCCTCGCTGCCCAGCGCCAGGTCGGCGGCCACCCCATCGTGCAGTACGTCCACGGTCAGACCGGTGCTCTTGAGCGCCTGAGCGACACTTTCGGCCAGTTGCAGATGGTCTTCGACGAGCAGGACACGCATGGATCGTTACCTCATTCACGGATGGCCGACGCCATTCTTTGCCGCGGAGTTTACAGCCGCAACCGCCGCTGTGAAGCCCGAAAACCGCGAAATCCGGCTGAAAGGTTAGTGAAAGGTTAGCCCGCTAGAGTCCGCCCACGGACAGTTCCGACTGCCGTCGCTGCTGCCACACAGCGATACGAAAAACGCCCCGATGCGTTTTCGACCAATAAGAACAATAAACGGAGTACACCCGCATGCCGTCCTTGCAGACCAAGGCTCTCAAGCCTGTTCGTCCTTCTCGTTTGCGCCACGCCACCCTCGCCAGCACTGCTGCCCTCGCCGGTTTCTCGCCGCTGAGCTACGCCGACTTCATCGAAGACAGTTCCGCCACCTTCGAAACCCGCAACATGTACTTCAACCGCGACTTTCGCGATGGCACCAGTGCCCAGCAATCCAAGCGCGATGAATGGGCGCAGGGTTTCATGCTCAATCTGCAATCGGGTTACACCGACGGCACCGTGGGGTTCGGTGTCGATGCGCTGGGCATGTTGGGAGTCAAACTTGATTCGAGCCCGGATCGCACCGGCACCGGCCTGTTGCCGACCCACGACGACGGACGCGCGGCGAACGAATACTCGAAAGTCGGCCTGACCGGCAAAGTGAAAATCTCCGCCACCGAACTGAAAATCGGCAGCCTGATTCCGGAACTGCCGATCCTCAAACCGAACGACGGGCGCATCCTGCCGCAGACCTTTGAAGGTGGTTTGCTGACCTCCAAAGAGATCAAGAACCTGACCTTCACCGGCGGGCGTCTGGAGAAAGCCAAGGATCGCGACAGCACCGATTTCGAGGACATCGCCCTCAACAACAAGAACAGCCGTTTCGCTGGCACCGTGGCCGGCAAGCATTTCGATTTTGCCGGTGTGGACTACAAGTTCACCGACAAGATCACCGGCAGTTACCACTTCGCCCAGCTCGACGAAGTCTATAACCAGCACTTCTTCGGCCTGGTCGCCTCGCGGCCAATGGGGCCGGGCACGTTCGCCACCGACCTGCGCTTTGCGGTCAGTGACGATCAGGGCGCGGCCCGCGGTGGCGAGATCGACAACCGCTCGCTCAACGGTCTGGTCAGCTATGCGCTGAGCGGCCACAAGTTCACTGCCGGTTATCAGCACATGTCCGGCGACAGCGCGTTCCCGTATGTCGATGGCAGCGACCCGTACCTGGTCAACTTCGTGCAGATCAATGACTTCGCCGGCGCCGAAGAACGCTCGTGGCAGGCGCGTTACGATTTCGACTTCGCCCGCCTCGGCATCCCGGGCCTGTCGTTCATGAGCCGTTACCTGAGCGGTGACAACATCAAGCTCAAGAATGGCGACGAAGGCAAAGAGTGGGAGCGCAACACCGAGATCAAATATGTAGTACAAAGCGGCGCGCTGAAGGATGTTGCCGTGCGTCTGCGCAATGCCACTTACCGTTCCAACTACTCAGCCCGCGATGCCGATGAAGTGCGGCTGCTGGTGAGCTATAGCGTTGCCCTTTGGTAATTCAGTACGTCCATAACAACAACTCCCAAGGAGACATAGATGAACTTATCACTGCGTAAAGTTGCTCTAGCCGCCGGCGTCATGCTGTTCGCCGGCCAACTGATGGCCGAACCAAAACGCCCCGAATGCATCGCCCCGGCCTCTCCCGGTGGCGGTTTCGACCTGACCTGCAAACTGGCGCAAAGCGCGCTGGTCAACGAAAAACTGCTGACCAAACCGATGCGCGTGACCTACATGCCCGGTGGTGTCGGCGCGGTGGCCTACAACGCGGTGGTGGCCCAGCGCCCGGCCGACGCCGGGACGCTGGTGGCATGGTCCAGCGGTTCGTTGCTGAACCTGGCGCAAGGCAAGTTCGGTCGTTTCGATGAAACCAATGTGCGCTGGCTGGCCGCCGTCGGCACCAGCTACGGCGCCATCGCGGTGAAAAGCGATTCGCCCTACAAGACCCTCGACGATCTCGTTCAGGCGCTGAAGAAAGATCCGAGCAAAGTGGTGATCGGTTCCGGCGGTACGGTCGGCAGTCAGGACTGGATGCAGACCGCACTGATCGCCAAGGCCGCCGGAATCAACCCGCGAGACCTGCGTTACGTCGCGCTCGAAGGCGGCGGCGAAATCGCTACTGCACTGCTCGGCGGTCACATCCAGGTGGGTAGTACCGACATCTCCGACTCCATGCCGCATATCCAGAGCGGTGACATGCGTCTGCTCGCGGTGTTCGCCGATAAACGCATCGACGAACCGGAAATGAAAGACATCCCGACCGCGCGCGAGCAGGGCTACGACATCGTCTGGCCGGTAGTGCGCGGTTTCTACCTCGGGCCAAAAGTCAGCGACGAAGACTACGCCTGGTGGAAAGACGCCTTCGACAAACTGCTGGCCTCGGACGATTTCGCCAAGCTGCGCGATCAGCGTGAACTGTTCCCGTTCGCCATGACCGGCCCGGAGCTGGACACCTACGTGAAGAAACAGGTGGCGGACTACAAAGTGCTGGCCAAAGAGTTCGGCCTGATTCAGTGATCGTCTCTCTCTAGCCGCCGTGGCCTCGCGCATCGAGGCCTCGGCACAGGAGTTTCCCATGCTCTTACAACGCATTTTCGCCTCGGTGCTATTGCTGGCCTGCGTCGGCCTGGCGCTGATGGCGTGGCCGTATCAAGCGGCTTTTTCTTATGAACCGGTCGGCCCGCGTGCCTTTCCCCTGCTGATGCTCGGCTTGATGGGCGTGGCGCTGCTGTACATGGTGTTCCGCCCGGCACCGATCAAACACAGCGAAGACGAGCCACCGCTGGATCGCCAAACCCTGACCAAGATCGGCATCTGCGTCGTCCTGCTGCTGGTGTTCGCCGGCCTGTTCGAACCGCTGGGCTTCATCCTCAGCAGCATCCTGATCGGCATCCCGATGGCGCGCCTGTACGGCGGTCGCTGGCTGCCCAGCATCGTGGTGACAACGTTGATGGCCATCGGTCTGTACCTGCTGTTCGACCGTCTGATGGACGTTCCGCTGCCTTTGGGCCTGCTCGACGTTCTGGAGAACTGATATGGATACTCTCGGTTATTTGGGTCAGGGCTTCGGCGTCGCGCTGAGTCCGTACAACCTGGTCACGGCCCTGACCGGCACGCTGATCGGCACCGTGGTCGGGCTGTTGCCGGGCCTGGGCCCGATCAATGGCGTGGCCCTGCTGATCCCGATCGCGTTCGCCCTTGGCCTGCCACCGGAGTCGGCGCTGATTCTGCTGGCGGCGGTGTATCTGGGCTGCGAGTACGGCGGGCGGATCAGCTCGATCCTGCTGAACATTCCGGGCGAGGCCTCCACCGTGATGACCACCCTCGACGGTTATCCGATGGCGCGTCAAGGCCTGGCCGGTGTCGCCCTGTCGCTGTCGGCGTGGAGTTCGTTCATCGGTGCGTTCATCGCCACCTGCGGCATGGTGCTGTTCGCCCCGTTGCTGGCGAAATGGGCGATTGCCTTCGGCCCGGCGGAATACTTCGTGCTGATGGTGTTCGCGATTGTCTGCCTCGGCGGCATGGCCGGCGATCGACCGCTGAAGACCTTTATTGCGGCGCTGATCGGGCTGTTCCTGTCGACCGTCGGCATCGACGCCAACAGCGGCGTGTACCGCTTCACCGGCAACAACATTCACCTGACCGACGGTATCCAGTTCGTGGTGTTGGTGCTGGGGCTGTTCTCGGTCAGTGAAATCCTCCTGCTGCTGGAAAAAACCCATCGCGGCCAGGAAGCGGTGAAGGCCACCGGGCGCATGATGTTCAACTTCAAGGAAGCGGCGTCGGTGTTCGTGGTGAACATCCGTTGCGGCTTGCTGGGTTTCATCATGGGCGTATTGCCGGGCGCCGGCGCGACGCTGGCCAGTGCCGTGGCCTACATGACCGAAAAACGCATCGCCGGTGCTGGCGGCAAATTCGGTCAGGGTGACGCCCGTGGCCTCGCCGCTCCGGAGACCGCGATCGGCGCTTCGGCCTGTGGCGCGCTGGTGCCGATGCTGACCCTCGGCGTACCCGGTTCGGGCACCACCGCCGTGATGATCGGCGCGCTGTCGCTGTACAACATCACCCCGGGGCCGCTGTTGTTCCAACAGCAACCGGACATCGTCTGGGGCCTGATTGCCTCGTTGTTCATCGCCAACATCATGCTGGTGATCCTCAACATCCCGATGATCCGCATCTTCACCCGCATCCTCGCCGTGCCGAACTGGGCACTGGTGCCGGTGATCGCGATCATCACCGGGATCGGCGTGTACGCGGTGCATGCGACCACCTTCGACCTGTTCCTGATGGTCGGCATCGGCATCTTCGGTTACATCCTGCGCAAGCTGGATTTCCCGCTGTCGCCGGTGCTGCTCGGGTTCATTCTCGGTGGGCTGATGGAGCAGAACCTGCGTCGCGCGCTGTCGATCTCCAACGGTGCGCTGGAAATCCTCTGGTCGAGCCCGATCACCTTCGGTGTCTGGGTCCTGACCGCGATCATGTTGCTGATGCCGCTGCTGCGCATCTGGCGCAAACGCTCGGCAGCGCAACGCGCCATCGCCGATGTCTGATCGGTCTTCCCTCAGAAACTGGTGGGCCACCCCGCTGGTCGGTCTGTTTGGCGGTTTTATCGCCAGCCAGATCGGCTGGCCACTGCCGTGGATGGTCGGCTCGCTGCTGGCGATCATCCTGGTGCGCTGCCTGACACCCTGGCAATTGACCGAGATCCCTGGCGGGCGCAAATGCGGCCAATGGATTGTCGGCATCGGCATCGGCCTGCACTTCACCCCGGTGGTGATGGAGCAGGTGCTGAGTCATTTCGGTTTGATCTTCTTCGGTGCGCTGGTCACCAGTCTGTCGGCGGTGGTCGGCGTGTGGTTGATGCGCCGTACCGGCGAGGATCGTGCCACGGCGTTTTTCTCGAGCATGCCCGGCGGCTCAGGCGAGATGGTCAACCTCGGCGCACGCAATGGCGCGCTGCTCAGCCATGTGGCGGCGGGGCAAAGTCTGCGGGTGCTGGTGGTGGTGCTGTGCGTGCCGGCTGCGTTCAAGTATCTGCTGGGCGACGGCACGCCGATTTCCCACGCCGGCAACGTCGATTGGCGCTGGCTGGCGATTCTGTTTCCCACGGGCGCCCTGCTCGCCTGGCTCTGGCAACGCTTGCGTCAGCCCAATCCGTGGCTGTTCGGGCCGCTGCTGGTCAGTGCCACGGTGAGCATTGCCTGGGATTTGCACATCGGCCTGCCGGATGGCGGCAGCCAGATCGGCCAATGGCTGATCGGCAGCGGGCTGGGCTGTCACTTCAATCGACAGTTCTTCCGCCGCGCGCCGTCATTCATGGGACGTACGCTGATCGGCACGGCACTGACCATGTTGATCGCGACATTGGCGGCGTTGGGTTTGAGTGCGCTGACCCATCTGGATCTGCGTTCGCTGACGCTGGGCATGATGCCCGGCGGCATCGCCGAAATGAGCCTGACGGCGGAGACCCTGCAACTGTCGGTACCGCTGGTGACGGCGATGCAGGTAATGCGGTTGCTGTTTGTGCTGTTTCTGGCGGAGCCGTTGTTCAAGTATTGGAACCGTAATCCCGAGTAACACCGATAGACCGAGTTGCCTTCTTCGCGAGCAAGCCCGCTCCCACATTGGTTATGTGCATGCCGCAAAACCAATGTGGGAGCGGGCTTGCTCGCGAAGGGGCCGGTCCGGTCATCCAGTCAAACCGGCGGCAACCGCCACTCGATCGGCGCCTCACCATTCTGCTCAAGAAACTTGTTGGTCCGGCTGAAGTGCCCACACCCCAGGAAGCCTCGATAAGCCGACAACGGCGACGGATGCACCGACGTCAGCACCAGGTGCTTGGTCGCGTCGATCAGCTTCTGCTTGCTCTGCGCATGTGCGCCCCACAGCATGAACACCAGATGCGGCTGGCATTCGCTGACCACTTCAATGATCCGGTCGGTGAAGAACTGCCAGCCCTTGTCCTTATGCGCGTTGGCATTGGCCCGCTCGACGGTCATGGTGGTGTTGAGCATCAACACGCCCTGATCGGCCCAGCTCTGCAGGTAGCCGTGGTTGGGAATGTCGATGTTCAGGTCGCGCTTCAACTCTTTATAGATGTTGACCAGCGACGGCGGAGCCGGCACGCCGGGTTGCACCGAAAAGCACAGGCCATGGGCCTGGCCCGGGCCGTGGTACGGGTCCTGGCCGAGGATCACCACTTTGACTTTATCCAGCGGCGTCGAATTCAGCGCGTTGAAAATCAGCGGTCCCGGCGGATAGATTTCCTTGCCGGCCGCCCGCTCCTGCTGCAGAAAAGTGCGCAACTCTGCCATGTAAGGCTGGTCGAACTCAGCACGCAGTGCCTCCTTCCAGCTCGGTTCGAGTTTGATACGGTCGTCAGCAGTCATGGTCATACCCGGCAAAAACAATGGGGCGAACCCTAGGAAAGCCGACCACGCTTGTCAATTGATCTGACGCAGATCCGGCACTTTCCCACACAGCGATCATACTGATCGTTCAAATTCCCGATCGAGGTCACGATGAATCTGCACTTCGAAGAACTCACCGGCACCGACGGCGCCCGCCTCGGGATCGCCAGCCTGGATGCTGAAAAGTCGCTCAACGCGCTGTCCTTGCCGATGATCAACGCCCTGAGCGACAAGCTGAACGCCTGGGCCAAGGATCCACAAATCGTCTGCGTATTGCTGCGCGGCAACGGCGCCAAGGCATTCTGCGCCGGCGGCGAAGTGCGCAGCCTGGTGGAAGCCTGTCGCGCCCATCCCGGTGAAGTCCCACCACTGGCCGCGCAGTTTTTCGCCGCCGAATATCGCCTGGACTACAGCCTGCACACCTACCCCAAACCGCTGATCTGCTGGGGCCACGGTTACGTGCTCGGCGGCGGCATGGGCCTGTTGCAAGGCGCCAGCACGCGGATCGTCACGCCGAGCAGTCGCCTGGCGATGCCGGAGATCACCATCGGTCTGTATCCGGACGTCGGGGCCAGTTGGTTTTTGTCACGGTTGCCGGGCAAGCTCGGCTTGTTCCTCGGTCTGACCGGAGCGCACATGAACGGGCGTGATGCGATCGATCTCGATCTGGCCGACCGCTTTCTGCTTGAAGAGCAGCAACCACAGCTGATCGAAGGCCTGCTGCAACTCAACTGGCAGGAACAGACCGACATGCAGCTCAACAGTCTGCTCAAGGCCCTGCAACAGGAAGCCGTGGGGCAGATGCCCGAGGCGCAGTGGTTGCCGCGCCGCCGGCAGATCGACGAACTGCTCGACGTCAGCGACGTCACCTGCGCCTGGAAAGCCATCAGCCTGCAACGTGACAGCAGCGACCCGCTGATCGCCCGTGCTGCGAAAACCATGAGCGAGGGTTCGCCGCTGACCGCGCACCTGGTCTGGGAGCAAATCATCCGTGCGCGCCACCTGTCGCTGGCCGAAGTCTTTCAGATGGAATACACCCTGAGCCTCAATTGCTGCCGGCATCCGGAATTCAGCGAAGGGGTGCGGGCGCGACTGATCGACAAGGATCAGAAACCGCACTGGCATTGGCCGGACGTCAATACCGTGCCGGACGCGGTGGTGGAAGCGCACTTTCACAAGGTCTGGGAAGGTCGGCATCCGTTGGCGGATCTGTCGCAGTATTAATTGGCAACTGCCCGCGATAGTCCCGCTTGTCGCCTATCGCGGGCAAGCTTTAACTGACCTTATTAAACCTAAACATTCAACTCGTAAAACTTAACTATTTCCGCAATAGCGATTGACGACTCCTCGTTATTCTTAATCAAGATATCCTCCACATCCCTTAACGGAGGAAGAGGATGCAAACGTTCAGCAATTTCAGTGGCAGTATAGTCCTGAGTCGCTTTACCTTCGCCTCTAACCCTTATATAGCCGATGGCGCTTTCCCCTGCAGAAAAATGATTGGACACTCGCATCTTCGGTGAAACACCGTAATTCACAACTATTACCAGATCATCACCTTCGCGATGGAATTTCAATTGCCCGATATTCAAGTCAACATCTGAAAAATCGATTCCATCAATACCACCGCCCGAGTTATCAATCACGTCCCTGCCAAGACCATCATATTTATAAACATCATCGCCCGCCCCGCCGGACAACGTGTCATTACCTGGCCCACCCAGCAGCACATCCTCGCCAGAGCTACCAGTCAGCAAATCATTACCGTGACCGCCCACCAGCGGCAGCGTTTGAGCATCTCGAATAGATTGGGCGGGCGTCGCATTATCAATGACGACGGCATTATGGTAAGTATCCGGGGCAGGGCCCAGTTGACTAGACTCCAGAAGAGTCTTCAGGCTGGCGCTGGTGCCGTCGGCAAACCTTATGACTTCGATCCCGGAGCCCTGGAGATCCCCTGCATTGGGTAAAACGATACGAACCTGCTGAGTCCCCCATTTGATATCGAGGGTCGAATAGAGCATCTTCGCCCGAGGTGGATGGCGATAGTTGTCACGTGACGGATTGGGGGCCAATTCGATATTGACTGTTTCAATCAACACCGCCCCCCAACTTAACTGCAGCTCTTCCAGCCTTGCCCCATCTGGAAGAATGACAACATCTTGATCGATCCGCCCATACTCGTCTTTCCACCCCGTCACACCCACTTCCGGGCGCTGAAAAACAGGACTCAGTACATCCGCAATAATGGTCGTTGCGCCAGCGTGTGCTTGCACAGTGTAGGTATCGGCACCATTTTCACCGTAGAGCCAATCAATCCCTGAACCGCTGATTAAATAATCGGCCCCCTCGGATCCGAGCAGCGTATCGTTGCCCGCTCCAGCCGATAGTATGGCCCCCGGTAATCTGTCATTTACCGAACCATAATCAAGTGGGGTAAGCGCATAAGCGACTATCAGGTCATCACCCTTACCGCCATGAAAGGTATTCCCGACTTCCAGGTTCACTCGTCCGCCGCCGGCGTCACCTTGTACAGTCTTGTGCTTGATGGTTTCGGTCTTTACATCCCGGCGAAATTCTTTACGGACAGTTTCGCCAGAGTTGAAGCTTGCTGCAGGATAGATGTACCAACCTTCGATAGTTCCTGACTTGTTTCTATCCTCTACCAGCACGTCTCCTGTTTTAAACGAAAAACCGCTACCCGAACCAGATCGATAATATTGAGGTTTATGGTTCGATGGGTTTGCTGCCCCCTCAACCTTTGTATTTTTGAAATGGGAGTGGGATGCAGAGCTCGTCTGCCTGTCGCTGTACACAGCTCTGCCAGATGGAGCGTTCATCCACTGCGGTGTGTCAGACAAAGATCCGTTTTCGATGCTTTCGTCAATCAAGTCGGAATAAGTGATGAAACCCGTATCAGTCGTGAAAATGTGATTTCTGACCCAGACACCTTGATCATTGAGGGTGAAACCCGTGGCTTGCCTGTTTTTCGAACGCCTTCCTTGAATTTCCCCAAGGAATTTTTCCACCCCTTCAATGCCATCACCCAATTCAGCCTCATTTCCTTCGCTCGAAACATCAATGGCTGACTCGACGGGAACGCTTGCGATACCGCTGTATTCACTCGTGTCTTCTGTTTCTTCTATGTCTGCCTTGTCCACCACTTCCATTACCGGCGGTTCGATCACAACTACCGGAGCAAGCGTTTTCTTGATGACATCCTGGTAGCTCAAGACCACTCCATCACTGAAACTGAAAGTTGAGTCTCGCCACGTCTCGTGATTTTTTATCAGAACGGCGTCACCTACTCCGTTGGCCAGCCGCAATACCAGACCGATTTCAATATCGATAATTTCAATCTTCAGATTGTCCGCAAAAAAACCGGCTCCGAACTTCATGACATTGTTGCCACCGGCGTCTACAACTACATCAAGCCCATCACCAGCTCCGAAATAGTAAATATCATCTCCGCCCCCCGCTTCCAGGTAGTCGTTACCGGCCCCGCCATCAAACACATTATTTCCTGAGTCACCGCGCAGATAGTCCACACCCTCCCCGCCAAATAACGTGTCGTTTCCACCGCCGCCCAGCAACGTGTCGTTGCCTGAACCACCGTCCAGATAATCTGCACCCTGTTCGCTTTCAGGCGTCTGCTCGTAGTCGCCAGACATCAAGTCATCGTCATCACCGCCGTAAAGCGTATCGGCGCCCAAGCCCCCCCAAAGGGTGTCGTTTCCGGCACCGCCTCGAACGAGGTCATCATTGGTGCCGCCGGATTGCAGGTTTGGCTGGTCACCATCCAGAGCATCAGCGCCCGGCCCGCCTATCAGTGTGTCGGAGCCACCCAATCCCTGGAGCGTGTCGTCACCCATACCGCCATCAAGGAAATCATCACCGTGGTGGCGAATCGGATGGTCGTAGTAATCGCCAACCAGCTCGTCATTTCCTGCCCCACCAAACAGCAAATCATCAGCACCGCCGCCCCAAAGGGTGTCATCGCCCGCACCACCGTCCAGAAAGTCACGTCCGAAGAAATGACTAGCGTCACCCGCCACACCATCCAATACGTCGTCATCCCCCTTCAGGGCATCATTGCCGGGGCCGCCATACAAGACGTCGCTACCGCCGTTGCCAGCGAGAGCGTCGTCGCCACTGCCTCCCTCCAGCAGATCGTTGCCATGGTGTCCGCTTTGGAGTCCTCCACCCCAATCAAGATTGTCTCCGAACAATGTGTCGTTGCCACTGCCGCCCGTCAGGGTGTCGTCTCCCCCGTCGCCGCTCAGTTGATCATCTTCAGTTCCGCCATCCAACACATCCTCGCCCCAACCGCCGCAGAGAACATCTCTCCCGCCTTGGCCGTACAGAACGTCGTTGCCTCCTTCCAATGCATCTTTCACGGAGGATTTGTCGAAGGTGGTGCGCAAGCTGATGACGCCTTGGGCAAGAACGACTTCATGTCGTTTATATTTCCAGTTTTGCTCCAGTACCCCAGTGGTATCGTCGCCGTGCAAGAAGTCATCACCCGCCCCCCCAGCCAGTGTGTCTCGACCGTTGCCACCGAGCAGCACGTCTCCAGAGGCAGTACCCACCAGCAGATCATCGCCCTGCCCACCATCCAGCCAATCGCCACGACCGACCTTCCCCTTGGCGACACCATCAGCCAGAGCTTTTTCAAGGGTTGACTGTTTGTCTCCAAACAATTGATCGTTTCCAGCTTGCCCGAGCAGTCGATCAGAGCCGCCAAGCCCAAGGAGGATGTCGTCTTTGGGCGATCCGTAAAGTGCGTCGGCCTTATTCCTCTGTTTTACATTTGGCAACAGCACAACGTTACCCAAGTCATCGTAGGAAAGCTGATCACCGGGAACATTGGGGTCCGTATCGGCGGCTCTCCAGTCACCCTGGATAACCAGATCGGGTGTTGAAAAGGTGTGGCCATCGAAGTCGGGGAGCTGAACACCCAGCATTCCCGGCCTGTAGTGCTTGATTACGATCAGATCGCTCTGGCCGTAGCGGATGTTCAGTGTGTTTTCCGTGAGTTCTTCAATGAGCGTCAACGTTATGGATCGGTCTTGCGTGAACCATGTGTTGCTCAGAAGAGCACTGCGTTTGAGGGCGGGAATCGGACGGTCATTTATCAATAACTGCCCATCAGCATTTGCATCGAAAATTTCATCGATTCCGTCACCACTGTAAAACGCGTACCGATCATTACCCTCGCCACCGGTCAGAGAATCGTTACCCTTGCCGCCGATCAAAACATCATCACCCGCCATCCCGTATAGCGCGTCATTGCCGTCGCCACCGCTTAACGAGTCGTTACCGCGAGCACCTTCAATAACGTCATTACCTGCCAGTCCACTGATCGAGTCATTGCCCTCACCGCCATACAGATGATCGGCATTTATCGCACCACCGAAAGATCGCCCTCCGTCGTCACCGAACATCACCAGCGGATTGGATACGCCAGTCGTCATGGGCGCTTGTTTGCCTGAGCCTATATCCGAATAGGAAAACTTCTGCAGTGTGTTTTCTCCGAACGAACCATGGGTTCTGGATATCAACCGGGCCAACATTTCTGCGCGATCAAAAATCCACTGCTCAGTAATAAAGCCTTCACCCGTGGCAGGATCATAGAGTTCCAAGCCACGACCGGGAAAACCGTCATCTTTTTCTATGACTATTTCACTTAGCTGTTTCAGAGAATTGCGCAAAGCCAAGCCAACCGGTGTGTCTTGCGCGGCGAGCTTGGCCCATGCTGTAGCACTGCCATATTCGCTGATAGTCTTGGTAACGATGCTTTGGGATTGAATTGGTGTAAACGCTGAGAAAAATGCGTACACATTGGACGCAAACGTTTCCTCGGTGGTGGGCGCGGCATTAGAGTCGCCGTCGTATGTTCGCTTGAACATGTCAAAAAAAACATTTACGCCATATCGCAAGATCAGATCAACGATAGGCGAAACAGGTGTGCCTTTCACCACGTACTGGATCAAGGGATTGGTGTTTCCACTGGCCATTGCAATTTTGATTTGCTCAGGCACTACCGAAAACACGCTCTCAAGCACATTGACACCAAAGTTATTGACCGCAGCGCGTAGGCCGACACTGTATGAGTCAATGGCAAATAGAATATTCTTGAAATCATCGAGCCTGTTAGCTTTAGCCAGTTCATGATTACCTTTGATTTCTGAGCCAGGGTCGCCTGCGGAAATCAATCTCCAGGTTTCATACGGGGGTTTGCCACCTAACAGGCTGAAACCGATGGTTCCAGACCAACCTGCGTTACGGCTTGTAGCGGTATCGTCTTTGCCAAGATCATCAAGGAATAAAACCTCTCCAATAGCGCTCGCATCAATACCTGCGATTTGACTGATTGAGGGCACTGTCCAAGGAGCCAAATCGCCCTTAACCGATCCATATAACAGTATATTCATGAAATTTACTGCAACCTGATTTGAGGAGGCCTGCATTTTCGATTCTGTAAATTTCTCACGTAATCGAAGTTCCCCTTGCCGCATGGTGTAGGCGCGAATCAGAGCGGAGTAAGCCCCCTGCCCACCATTAGCATCAATTGCGACATTAAGCCAAAGTCTGGCACTCTTCAAAACATCAATTACATCTTTCTCAAAGAGAACATCCTCAGAAAATTTTTCGCCAATGATTTTAGATAAAACCCGATAAAAGGAAGCACAGTTTCGCCCCTGTTCCGCAGAGGCTATATACCTCTCAGCATCCTGATCAAACCACATCCCCTCAGAAGTATTCGCAACCTGTAGCACCATTGACTTTTCTAAATCATCAAAAACATAACTCATAGTTACTTCCCTGTAATTATGGAGCGTGAAAGATAGTCGCTTACAAATTTAATCGCTTCAGGCGCACCTCGTAACGAACTTGTGTCCAGCCCGATACGTCCGTCCCCACCTGCAAAATCAAAACTGTAGAGCTCGACTGTGCAGTAGGTCTGTAACACTCCAAAGTCCAAATTTTCCAACTGTTCTTTGTTAAGCTTCAACAAGTCTTGTTTGCCCAAACCAGCGGCCTGAATCTTGTCGCCAGGATGATTCAATCCATCACAACTTATCGTCCGAGGTGTTCCGTCATGCCGGCGCCAATTACGCATAACAAATGTGGTAATGGAAAACTCATTCTTGAAATGAGGCGGAGGAGCATTAAGCCAAAGCTCTAATCCTGGATAATTTTTTAGTTCCACAATCAGATCATCCGGCCAATCTGCATGTCGATACCCCATGCTGTGCGGCTCAGTGCGCTCCTTCCGGGTGTAGAGTCTCGCCGCAAGCCGGAAATACCCCCAACTGGAAGGCTTTTCTATCCCGCTCATCTCATACTCCGTACGAAGTTCGCTACCCGTCCACCAAAATGATCCCTCGAGAGTCTCGGCTATACATGACCCGTCACTTCTCAAATTCGATCCGAAATAAAATCCGGGTATCCGACTCCGATCAAGAAGACTCCCGCCCGGTATTGGCACCTGTTCCATACCCGCCAGTTTTTTACTGCAGTCACCTTGTTCCTTTTGGTAAGTCGCCCTGCGTTCTGCCGCCTCCTCCCATTCAATATAAAAATCCACCACCCAATAGCACACCAGCAAAACCAGACCATATTTCAGTAAGGCGTTACAACGTCTAAAAGCATCCTTGCGTGACATCTTGAACATTTCAAATATCCCTTTTAAAACGACGAAAACGCTAGTTAGAATCGACCAGCCATCGCATCTTCAAAAACCTGAAAATAGCCCTTCAGACCAGCACTGACATCAAAACTGTTTGCCGTTAGCCGCGCAGCTTTTCTGATAGATTCAAAATCACCGGGATAATTTAAAACGCTGCATACATTGGCAGCTATTGATTCAACCTGGAAAAAATCGACAAGAATCCCATTACACCCGTGAACAACGACCTCCTTCACCGGAGCTGTATCAGAAGCGACTATCACACAGCCAGCCGACATGGCCTCCAATAAGGACCAGGACAAAACGAACGGATACGTCAAGTAAACATGCACCGTTGAAACTTGCAGAACAGCTCTATATTTCTGGTAAGGCAGCTTCCCGGTGAAATGCACATTGGAAAAATCGCAATCCACCTCCGATAACATCTTGTCTCGCCAATTCTCATACCCAACAGGCCACCGCCCATAGCTGACTTCATCTCCACCCACAATGACTATTTGAGCGGTCGGACACTCAGCCTGAATATGGCTGATGGACCTCATAAATGTATGAAATCCACGATAGGGTTCAAGGTTTCTGGCAACGTACGTCACTATTGGCTGATGTGCCTTAAGTACACAGCCACTGGTTAAAGTTACAGCCTTAACTTTCTCGGCATGAGGCGTTTGGATGACACCTTCATGAATCACGCGAATTTTAGATTGATAGCTTTTCGGAAAAAGACTTCGTTGCCACTCTGTTGGGGCAATTCCAATATCACACTGCTCCAGATTCAACAGATGCATTGAGTTCAAAACTCTTAATCTTGAGGAAGCATCGGACGCACGTGGAAATTCAGGATCAAAACCTGAGTCTGCCCCCTGTGCTCGATAATAATATTCACAGAGGTGAATCAGTGGTGCATCCGGATATACATCCTTGATAAATAACGTTTCACCCCACCCGGGATGAGCAAGAATCACATCGGGTCGATAACCCTGTTGTTTGAGTTTCTTCAACAAGACCAAAACACGCTGCCCATCCAACACAGCCGTTTGATATCCATGCAAATAAGCATGGCTGCTATTCGAGTCTCTTATTGAGGACCGATACCGAAGCAGTTTCACCCCGGCAATACCCGGTGCCGTATCACGACCAATTGCAAGTACTTTGAAACCCTTTCGACGCGCCGCCAATGCAACATGGCGAAATTGACCGGGAAAATTTTGATGAATGATAAGTAAATGCATGCCTGAAAAACTTCCGTGTTTATATAGCTCCGTAAATTGAAAGCTTCCAGCTTCAATAGGCGCATACAAACGCTAACAATTATTCAGAAATAAAACTGTAGGAGGCTTCCGAGAACTTCCTAGGAGATGGAGCAACATACGAATTTTCGACAGGCACAAAAAAAGCGGCGCTCAATGCGCCGCTTTTTTGTTTGCGGATGATTACCAGCGACCGCCTCGCCCGCCGTGGTCACCCCGATCACCGTGATGATCTCGGCCGCCGCGGTCACGATCCCAACCACCACCGCGGTGGCCGTCCCAGCGCCCGCGATCATTGTCGTGCCAGCGACGGCTTTCGTAATAGCGCGGGGCCGGCTGGTAGTAGCGCGGTTGCGAGTAATACCGTGGCGCGGGCTGGTAGTAACGCGGCGCAGGCTGATAGTAGCGCGGGGCCGAGTAATACGTGCTGCCACCGCTGTAATACGTGCCACCAGTGTTGTAGTAGGCCGGAGCGGGTGAGGTGTAGACCTCCGAGCTGTAATAGCTATCTGCGTAGGAGTAGGGAGCGCAACCGGCAACGGAAAACATCATCGCAGCAAGCAGTAGAATTCGTCGATACATGGCGGCCTCCTGGACCGCGAGTGAGCCACACCAGCGACGCTGGCAGGCATCAGTCGGTTATTCGGTGACTGACGAATGATCTGACAGCGTTTTCCGAATCTGGTGCGCTTCCGTAACAAGTTGAAACATGTGATTAATGAAATCCTGTTCATTTGCAAAACACTGTCATTCAGCTGCCGATCAGTGGTGTCCACCGTGATAGCCGCCGCCGTGGTAACCGCGACCATAACCACCGCGATAGCCGTAACCACCGTAATAGTAACGGGCGCCGCCGTAGTAGCGCGGGCCGTAATATCCGCCGTAGTAATAAGGTGAGTAGTAGCCGGGATAGTAGTAGGGAGCGGCGTAGTAAACATCGGCGGGAGGCCCGTAGTAATAACATCCGGACAGCCCAAACCCGAGCACTGCACCGAGCAACACTCGACGAAACAGTTTCTGAACACGCATGACGGCCTCCTGAAAGACCCACGACCGCAGCAGGACAGCGCAGCCGACACAGTTTTGACTGTCAGGCCCGGGGCAAGTGCCGGACTCGGCCAAGCTTCAGATCAGCGGTGTCACTCCCCCTGAGAATCCCCCTGTGCGAGCGGGGGTGGGG
>NZ_JANLOG010000110.1:0-42060 GCF_025466205.1 Pseudomonas sp. 13B_3.2_Bac1 | reverse complement strand
CCAAATTATAGACCCGCCCCCCCCCCCCCCCCCCCCCCCCCCCCGCTCCCACCCAAGGCAACACTCCCTATTTCGCTTGAGCAAGACAAAAACAAGAGGATTTTCTCATGGCTAAAATCGGATTTATCGGCACCGGCATCATGGGCCACCCAATGGCTTCGAACCTGCAGAAAGCCGGTCACAGCCTGTTCCTGTCGGCGCACCACGACGCCGCTCCGGCCGATCTGGTCGCCGCTGGCGCCGTCGCTCTGGCCAATCCGCGCGAAGTGGCGCAGGAAGCTGAATTCATCATCGTCATGGTCCCGGACACCCCGCAGGTCGACGACGTGCTGTTCCGCGCCGACGGCGTTGCTGCCGGCATCGGCAAAGGCAAAGTCGTGATCGACATGAGCTCGATCTCGCCGACCGCCACCAAGGCCTTCGCCAAGAAGATCAACGAGAAAGGCGCGCAATACCTCGACGCCCCGGTATCCGGTGGTGAAGTCGGCGCCAAGGCTGCGACCCTGAGCATCATGGTCGGTGGCGACGCCGATGCCTTCGAACGCGCACTGCCGCTGTTCCAGGCCATGGGCAAGAACATCACTCTGGTCGGTGGCAACGGCGACGGTCAGACCGCCAAAGTGGCGAACCAGATCATCGTCGCGCTGAACATTCAGGCCGTGGCTGAAGCCCTGCTGTTCGCCTCGAAAAACGGTGCTGATCCGGCCAAGGTGCGTGAAGCGCTGATGGGCGGTTTCGCTTCGTCGAAGATCCTCGAAGTGCACGGCGAGCGCATGATCAAGGGCACCTTCGATCCGGGCTTCCGCATCAGCCTGCACCAGAAGGACCTGAACCTGGCCCTGCAAGGCGCCAAGGAGCTGAACATCAACCTGCCGAACACCGCCAACGCCCAGCAAGTGTTCAGCACCTGCGCGGCCATCGGTGGCAGCAACTGGGACCACTCGGCGCTGATCAAGGGTCTGGAACACATGGCCAACTTCTCGATTCGCGACAAAAAATAAAGCCACTGCCCCACCGCTTGAACCTGTGGGAGCGAGCTTGCTCGCGAAGAGGGCGTATCAGTCGACATGGATATTGCCTGATCCATCGCTTTCGCGAGCAAGCTCGCTCCCACAGGGATCTCTACCGCCCTTTCGAATAACAAGAATTCCGGGAGCCCGCCATGTCGGTCGATCCGCAACAACTGCTGCGCGAGCTGTTTGCCACAGCCATCGACGCGGCCCATCCGAACCAAGTCCTCGAAGCCCATCTACCTGCTGATCGCAGCGGTCGGGTGATCGTCATCGGTGCCGGCAAAGCCGCAGCTGCCATGGCGCAGGTGGTCGAGCGCTGCTGGCAGGGTGAAGTATCCGGTCTGGTGGTGACCCGTTACGGTCACGGCGCTCCGTGCGAAAAAATCGAAGTGGTCGAAGCCGCGCACCCGGTGCCGGACGCCGCCGGCCTGGCCGTGGCCAAGCGTGTGCTGGAACTGGTCAGCAACCTGAGCGAAGACGACCGCGTGATCTTCCTGCTCTCCGGTGGCGGCTCTGCCCTGCTCGCCCTGCCGGCCGAAGGCATTACCCTGGCCGACAAGCAGTCGATCAACAAAGCCCTGCTCAAATCCGGCGCGACCATCGGCGAGATGAACTGCGTGCGCAAGCACCTCTCGGCGATCAAGGGTGGCCGCCTCGGCAAGGCCTGCTGGCCTGCCACTGTGTATACCTACGCAATTTCCGATGTGCCGGGCGACCTCGCCACGGTCATCGCTTCCGGCCCGACCGTGGCCGACCCGAGCACTTCTGCCGAAGCGCTGGCGATCCTCAAGCGCTACAACATTGAAGTCCCGGCGTCGGTGCGCAACTGGCTGCAAAGCCCGGAATCGGAAACGGTCAAACCCGGTGACCCGAGCCTGGCCCGCAGTCACTTCCAGTTGATCGCCCGCCCGCAGCAATCGCTGGATGCCGCGGCGGTGAAATGCCGTCAGGCCGGTTTCAGCACACTGATCCTTGGCGACCTGGAAGGTGAGTCACGTGAAGTGGCGAAGGTCCACGCCGGCATCGCTCGGCAGATCATCAACCATGGTCAGCCGTTGGCGGCGCCGTGCGTGATTCTTTCCGGTGGTGAAACCACGGTCACCGTGCGCGGCAATGGCCGTGGCGGACGCAACGCCGAATTTCTCCTGAGCCTGACCGACAGCCTCAAGGGTCAGCCCGGCGTTTATGCGCTGGCCGGTGACACCGACGGCATCGACGGCTCGGAAGACAATGCCGGCGCGATCATGACCCCGGACAGCTACGCCCGCGCCGCGGCCCTCGGTTTGAGCGCCAGCGACGAGCTGGATAACAACAACGGTTACGGCTACTTCGAGGCGCTCGACGCGCTGATCGTCACCGAGCCGACCCGCACCAACGTCAACGACTTCCGCGCCATTCTGATCCTTGAGAACTCTAAATCATGACGCCTGATAAAAAGGTCAAAATCCTCGCCACCCTCGGGCCTGCCGTCGACGGCATCGACGACATCCGTGAGCTGGTCGAGGCTGGGGTCAACATCTTCCGCCTGAACTTCAGCCACGGCGATCACGCCGACCACGCCCAGCGCTATCAGTGGATCCGCGAAGTCGAGCGCCAGCTCAACTATCCGCTGGGGATCCTGATGGATTTGCAGGGGCCGAAACTGCGCGTCGGCAAGTTTGCCGACGGCAAGGTGCAGTTGCATCGTGGTCAGGCGTTCCGCCTCGATCTGGACGCTACGCCGGGCGATGAACGCCGAGTGAATCTGCCGCACCCGGAGATCATCGCCGCGCTCGAAGCCGGGATGGATCTGCTGCTGGATGACGGCAAACTGCGCCTGCGCGTGGTCAGCAAATACTCCGACGCGATCGACACCACCGTGCTCAATGGCGGCGAGCTGTCGGACCGCAAAGGCGTCAACGTACCGCAAGCGGTGCTCGACCTCAGCCCACTGACCGCCAAGGATCGCCGCGACCTGAGCTTCGGTCTGGAGCTGGGTGTGGACTGGGTGGCGCTGTCGTTCGTGCAACGTCCGCAAGACATTCTCGAGGCCCGCGAACTGATCGGCGACAAGGCGTTCCTGATGGCGAAAATCGAGAAGCCGTCTGCAGTTGAACAACTGCGTGAAATCGCCGAACTGAGCGACGCGATCATGGTGGCTCGCGGTGACCTCGGCGTCGAAGTACCCGCCGAAAGCGTGCCGCAGATCCAGAAAAACATCATCACTACCTGCCGCGAGCTCGGCAAACCGGTGGTGGTGGCGACGCAGATGCTCGAATCGATGCGCTTCTCCCCGGCACCGACCCGTGCTGAAGTCACTGACGTGGCCAACGCTGTGGCTGAAGGCGCGGATGCGGTGATGCTCTCGGCCGAAACCGCGTCCGGTGAATACCCGCTGGAAGCGGTGCAGATGATGAGCAAAATCATCCGTCAGGTGGAGAACGGTCCGGACTATCAGACTCAACTCGACGTCAGCCGACCGAAAGCCGAAGCAACGGTGTCCGATGCCATCAGTTGCGCGATCCGCCGCATCAGCAACGTGCTGCCGGTGGCGGTGCTGGTCAACTACAGCGAGTCGGGCAGCTCAAGCCTGCGGGCGGCGCGGGAGCGGCCAAAAGCGCCGATCCTCAACCTGACGCCGAACCTGCAGACGGCACGACGCTTGAGCGTGGCGTGGGGTATTCACTCGGTGGTCAACGATCGTCTGCGTCAGGTCGATGAAGTGTGTTCGACCGCGCTGGAAATCGCCCAGGCTCAAGGAATGGCCGAGCGTGGCGATACGTTGCTGATCACTGCCGGGGTGCCGTTCGGGCAGCCGGGATCGACCAACTCACTGCGGATCGAAACATTGATCTGACTAGCGACACAAAACCTGTGGCGAGGGAGCTTGCTCCCGCTTCGGCTGCGCAGCAGTCGTCGCTTTTAGGGCATGACGGTTTTCACAGAAGAACCGCATTAACCCATGTTGGGGCCGCTTCGCGACCCAGCGGGAGCAAGCTCCCTCGCCACAGTTATTGGCAAGACCCTTTGATTGTCCCACTGCCCAGATTTTTTCAACATGCCTGCCAATCATTTCAACACCCACTGCCCCGACTGGGCCGAGGCTTTGCTCAACGGTTTCAGTCAAATATTCCTCCAGCGCCATCCGCTCTGCGGCCTGTTGTGCCTGCTGGCGATCCTGCTCACTGCGCCGGTGCTGTTTGCCGGCGCGCTGCTCGGTGCGGTCGCTGGATTGCTCACCGCACAACGGCGTAACTATGCCAAGGCTGATCGTCAGGCCGGATTGTTCAGTTACAACGGCGTGCTGCTCGGCTTGTTGCTGAGCCTGTATTTCCCTTGGTCGCCAATGTTGCCGCCGCTGATCCTGGCGGCCGGCGGCCTGAGTGCGATGGTCACACAGCAATGGCTCAAACACGTGTACCGCAGTCGATCGATACCGGCTTATACCTCGCCGTTCGTGGCAATCAGCTGGATCCTGTTGCTGTTCGCCGAGCCGTCCGCGCCGACAGCGCACATCGAGATGAACACGCTGAATTTGCTCGCCGCTGAGTGGCGTGGACTGGGTCAGGTTATGTTCCTTGATCATCCACTGGCCGGCGCATTGATCGCCATTGGCCTGTTGATCGCTGATCGCCGCGCCTTTTGCTGGGCATTGTTCGCGTCGGCCATCGGCCTGGCGTCGAGTCTGCTGCACCACGAAAGCAGCACCGCGCTACTCGGACTGGGCAGCTACAACGCGGTACTCGCCGCCCTCGCCTTCAGTACGCAGCGCCAGCAACCGTGGCTGCCGCTGCTGGGCATCGTCCTTGCGCTGCTGGTCACCCCGTTGTTTGCCGCCCTTGGCCTGGCGACGCTGACCGCGCCGTTCATCCTCGCCGGCTGGCTGATCCGCGCTGGCGCGCAGATGCTCGGCAACAGCGCTGTCGAAAGCCCGTCTTGCGCTCATGGGGAGAATCAACCTAGGCTGCGCTGATTTTATGGCCAGGGCGACTTGCATGAACAACAACGACACGTGGCGCAATCGCCTGTACGTGATCATTTTCCAGACCGACACCGTGGCCGGGCGCCGTTTCGACAGCACCCTGCTGCTGATCATTCTGGCAAGCCTGGTGGTGGTGATCCTCGACAGCATCGATGAAGTCCACCAGAACTACGCCAACGTGCTGGCGTACATCGAATGGGGCTTCACCGTCATCTTCCTCAGCGAATACATCCTGCGTCTGTATTGCTCGCCCAAACCACTGCGCTACGCGTTCAGTTTTTACGGGCTGGTGGACTTGCTGGCGATCGTGCCCGGAATCCTCGCGCTGTATTACAGCGACGCGCAGTACCTGCTGATCATCCGGATCATCCGTATGCTGCGGATCTTCCGGGTGCTCAAGCTCGGCCCGTACCTGAAACAGGCCCACTACCTGCTCGACGCCCTGCGCGGCAGCAAGCAGAAAATCCTCGTGTTCCTGCTCAGCGTCTGCACGCTGGTCACGGTGTTCGGCACCTTGATGTACGTGGTCGAAGGTCCGGAACACGGCTTCACCAGCATTCCCAAAGGCATTTATTGGGCTATCGTGACGCTGACCACCGTGGGTTACGGCGACATCGTGCCCAGAACGGTGTTGGGCCAGATCATTTCGTCGCTGGTAATGATCACCGGTTACTCGATCATCGCCGTGCCGACCGGGATTTTCACCGCCGAACTGGCTACCGCCATGCGCGGGGGTCAGCAGCAACACGACTGCCCGGTCTGCTCGAAAAGCAGCCATGAACACGAAGCTTCGTTCTGCTCGCGTTGTGGCAATGCCCTGTTCAAGAAAATGGAATAAGCACAGAGCTTTTTAATCTTTAAGCGACTATGCCGCCCCGGCTATAGTCGCTGGCAAAACGGTATCACCCCCTACCGTCATCACCGACACAACAAGGAATGCGCAGTGAAAAAACTCTTTGGCGCCTCACTTCTCGCCGCTGGCCTGGCCCTGGGCAACATCGCTCAGGCGGCTCCGACTCTGCTGAACGTTTCCTACGACGTGATGCGCGATTTCTACAAGGACTACAACACTGCGTTCCAGAAACACTGGCAGGCTGAACACAACGAAAACATCACCGTGCAGATGTCCTTCGGCGGTTCGAGCAAGCAGGCGCGTTCGGTGATCGACGGCCTGCCGGCTGACGTCATCACCATGAACATGGCGACCGACATCAACGCCCTCGCCGACAACGGCAAACTGGTTCCGGAAAACTGGGTGACCCGCCTGCCGAACAACAGCGCGCCGTTCACCTCGGCCACCGTGTTCATCGTCCGCAAAGGCAACCCGAAAGCCCTGAAAGACTGGCCGGACCTGCTCAAGGACGGCGTGCAGGTGATCGTGCCGAACCCGAAAACCTCGGGCAACGGCCGCTACACCTACCTCTCGGCCTGGGGCTATGTGCTGAAAAACGGCGGTGACGAGAACAAGGCCAAGGAGTTCGTCGGCAAACTGTTCAAACAAGCGCCGGTGCTGGACACCGGTGGCCGCGCCGCGACCACCACGTTCATGACCAACCAGATCGGCGACGTGCTGGTGACCTTCGAGAACGAAGCCGAAATGATCGCCCGCGAGTTTGGCCGCGACCAGTTCGAAGTGATCTACCCAAGTGTCTCCGCCGAAGCCGAGCCACCCGTGTCGGTGGTCGACAAAGTGGTCGACAAGAAAGGCACCCGCGCCGCTGCCGATGAATACCTGAAGTACCTGTGGTCGCCGGAAGGTCAGGAAATCGCTGCGGCCAACTACCTGCGTCCACGTGACCCGGCAGTGCTGGCGAAGTACACCGACCGCTTCCCGAAAGTCGACTTCCTGTCGGTGGAGAAAACCTTCGGTGACTGGCGTTCGGTGCAAAAGACCCACTTCAATGATGGCGGAATCTTTGATCAGATTTATTCCGGCCAGTAAGGCTTAAGCGATAACGAAAAAGGCGACCTCGACAGGTCGCCTTTTTTGTGGGCATTGGAAATCACACAGTCCCCCCATGTGGGAGCGGGCTTGCTCGCGAAGGCGGTGTGTCAGATACATGTTTTTGACTGACACACCGCTTTCGCGAGCAAGCCCGCTCCCACAGGGGATTGTTTGTCAGCCAGTTACATCGGCGGCGTGACGCCATCCTTGCCGGCGGAAATCGATTGCGCCGTCAACGTGCCGTCTGCGTCCTGGGTCACGAAGCTGACAATCTTTACCCCGACCTTGAGCAAGCTGCGATCCCCCGGCGTCAGATTGACGATCGGCACGTCCTCCGGCACCAGGATCTTCTGCTGCCCGCCCTTGTAATTGACCGTCAGCACACGGCCATTGCTGACCACCAGATCACCGACGCTGCCATTGGTCATGCTGCTGCCCTTGGCCAGGTCGAATGGCCGATGGCCGTCGCCGCTGCCGGCCAGTTCCGGCGGGAACACATGCACTTCGAGCGCTTTCAGGGTTCCGTCCTCCTGGGGCATGGCGGCCGAGCCGATGTAGCTGCCGGGTTTGATGTCCTCGATATTGGCCAGGGTGACGGCGCGAATCCTGGTGTCCGGGTTCAACCGGATCACCACGTTCTCGCCGCTGTTGACGTGGACTTTCAGCGAGTCGGCGCCGACCCCGGTGATCTCGCCGCGCACGCCGAGACGCATACCCGGGGCATCGGCGGCCTGCACCGCAGTGGCACTGAGCAGGCCAAGCAAGGCAATCGTAGTCGTGTGACGCAGCAGCTGACGCAACATGGCAATCCTCCGTTGATGAACAGTAATAGCGCAGAAGCAAACATAAGCACGCTATCGAAGAACATGTAAGTGAATGTATCATCGACCCTCCCCGGCCGGACGCAAGGTTCGCCGATGGACGACACCCTGTTGGAAGCCAATCATTCCGCAACGGAATAACTGATATCGATCGAAGGCTTCTACCGCCGCTTCGGTACGTCCCTTAGCCTCACCGCATTCCCTTTCGCTGGATCGAGAAACCTTATGAACGCCACAACTCACGCAATGACCCGAGGCATGGTGCTGCTGTTCGCCTTCTGCTGCGGCGCCATCGTCGCCAACATCTACTACGCACAGCCAATCATCGGCCTGATCGCGCCAGACATCGGCCTCTCCGACACCATGGCCAGCTTCATCGTCTCGCTGACGCAGATCGGTTATGCGCTGGGCCTGTTCTTCCTGGTGCCGCTGGGCGACCTGCTGGAAAACCGTCGGTTGATGATCATCACCACGGTGGTGGCGATTGCCAGCCTGCTCGGCGCGGCGTTCACCAGTCAGCCCAACGTGTTCCTGCTGATCTCGTTGCTGGTGGGCTTCAGTTCGGTGTCGGTGCAGATCCTGATTCCGCTGGCTGCGCACCTGGCGCCAGAGGAATCCCGTGGCCGGGTGGTCGGCGGGATCATGGGCGGCTTGTTGCTGGGCATCCTGCTGGCGCGACCGGTGTCGAGCGTGGTCGCCGACCATTTCGGCTGGCGCGCGATGTTCATGATTGCTGCGGCGTTGATGGCAGCGATCAGCGTGGTGCTGGCACTGACCGTGCCCAAGCGCCAACCGGATCACAGCGCCACGTATGGCCAGTTGATCGGCTCGCTTTGGACCCTGCTGCGCCAGCAACCGGTGCTGCGTCAGCGCGCGTTTTATCAAGGCTGCATGTTCGCCACCTTCAGTCTGTTCTGGACCGCGGTGCCGCTGGAACTGGCGCGCAACCATGGCCTGTCGCAAAGCGAAATCGCGATCTTCGCCCTGGTCGGCGCCATCGGTGCCATCGCCGCGCCGATCAGTGGACGCCTGGCTGACGCCGGCCACACCCGCATCGCTTCGCTGCTGGCCATGCTGTTCGCCAGCCTGAGCTTCCTGCCCGCCTTCATCCACCCGGCCTACAGCGTGATCGGCCTGGCCGTGACCGGCGTGGTGCTGGATTTCTGCGTACAGATGAACATGGTCCTCGGCCAGCGCGCGGTGTACTCACTCGATGCCAAAAGCCGCGGTCGCCTGAACGCTTTGTACATGACCAGCATCTTCATCGGCGGCGCTTTCGGCTCGTCGGTGGCCAGTGCGGTGTATGAGCACGGTGGCTGGTTGTGGATCGTGATTGTCGGTAGCGCGTTCCCGCTGCTGGCGCTGGTACGGTTTCTGAGTGCGTCGCAGCGTGGTTCTTTGGCAACGGCGTAGGCATCCAGGCTCGCTCCCACAGGTTGCTCAATGGGCCTGAGGGAGCGATGACGCTTAATAGCGAACCAGTTTCTCCATCGCCGCATCCGCCAGAAACGAAGAGCGGCTTTTGACATTGTGTTCACGCACATAACGATCGATGCGCTGGATCACATAACCTGGCAACGTCACGTTGACCTTCTCGGTCTTGCCCATGTACGGCGAGATATCCAGCTCGAGCATCCCCCAGCCCATATCGGCAAACTCCGGATTATTGCGATGGGCCGCTGCCGACGTCGGCATGGGAATCGATTCCCCGTCCGCCGCTATCTCCTGCAGCATGATGTGAGCAATTTCAACGGCTGCGTTGTAGGCGTCCTCGAAGGTATCCCCAGCCGTGACGGCGCCGGGAATGTCAGGTATCTGAATACCGATGGCGGTGTTGTCGTCACCCCATTCGATGCAGATCGGATATTGCATTATGGATCTCCCTTGTTGCTGGCTGGCGGGTGGTGCAACCCGGCACGCCTCCTGATGCTTTTGACCGTCCCCAACGGTAAATCCTTTTTCGGGTGGGGAACGGGAATGGTGTAAGGGTTGTAACGGTGAGTGAAGATGTGATGACTGCCGGTGACTCGATCCAGCGTCCAGCCTGCCTCCTCCAGCTCCTTGATCAATAGACTGCTTTGCACCTGGCGCCTCCTTGCTCCGGCCGAATAAAAGTAACTCTAGAGTTATCTTTACTCAAGCACATAAATCTGCAGAACGACGTTCGGTTGTTTTACAGCATGTGATTGAATGGACGCGGATTACACTCAGCACCCTATTCCCTGTGGGAGCGGGCTTGCTCGCGAAGGCGTCGGATCAGCCAATACCTGTGCTGAATGTCAGACCGCTTTCGCGAGCAAGCCCGCTCCCACAAGGGGACTACGACAATTTTCAGATTTGCAGGAAGACTGATGGACCGCCTCGCCGCCATGGAAACCTTCGTCTACGTGGTCGAAACCGGCTCGTTTTCCGCCGCCGCCCGACGGTTGAATATCGGCCAGCCCGCCGTGTCGAAAACCATCGCTCAACTGGAAAAACGCCTGGCGGTCAGCCTGTTGCTGCGCTCGACCCGCGGCCTGACGCCGACCGAAGCCGGACTCGCGTTTTTCGAACGGGCCAGACGCGCCATCGACGAAGCCAACGAAGCCGATAACGCCGCCCGTGGCAGCGCCGGCGGTTTGCGCGGCAACCTGCGCATCAGCGCGGCGGTGACTTTCGGTCGCCTGCACGTCGTGCCGCAACTGGGGCCGTTTCTCGATCAGCATCCACAGCTGAACATCGACCTGATGCTCGATGACCGCAACATCAATCTGGTCGAAGAAGGCATCGACGTCGCCCTGCGCATGGGCCCGCTCAGCGACTCCAGCCTCACCGCGCGCAAGATCGCCGACTGCCGCCGCGTGGTGCTCGGCACCCCGGCCTACTTCGCCCGCCACGGCGAGCCGAGCTGCCCTGCCGATTTGAATCAGCACCAAGGCATCGTCTACAACCTCAGCGGCGGTGCCACCTGGACCTTCACCCAAGGCCGCGAACAGCAGACGCAAACCCTGACCGGCCGCCTGCGTGTCAGCGCCGCCGAGGGTTTGCGCGCAGCCGTGCTGGCCGATCAGGGCCTGGCCATCGCCTCGCAATGGATGTTCGCCCCGGAGCTGGCAAGCGGTGCGGTCAGGGCGGTGATGAGCGATTGGGGATTGCCGGATCAGGACCTGTGGGCAGTGTTTCCCACGGGGCGGATGGTCAGTGCGAAGGCGCGGGCGTTTGTGGATTATATGCAGGGGTTGTTGACCAGCGAATTGTGAAAAACAGCGAAATCAAAAGATCGCAGACTTCGCCAGCTCCTACAGGGTCATCCATACTGCCGGACAACATATAAAAAACGGCGATCCAGAGATCGCCGTTTTTTCATCACTGCCCGAACTGTTTGCCCAACCCCGGCGGCACGCCGTGGATATCGGTGTCTTCCCATGGGCCGTTGGGGCTGATCGAGCGGCTCCAGCCGTTGTTCCAGCGGAAGTAGGTGCGCTGGCGGTAGAAGGTGTTGGGCTGATCGTCGAGGACATAGACCCCGAGTTGCTGATCCCAGTGGCTGTTGCCGCCCGGTGGCGGGGCGAAGCTGGCTGAGGTGCGTGGGACTGGCTTGGACGGTTTGGCCGGGATGCTTTTGCCCGGGGTCGGCGCGGTCGACGGGGTCGGGCTTGGTTGCGACGGCGGGATCGGCGGCAGACTGGTGGTCGGTTCCGGTCGGTGCACCGCACAGGCGCTCATGCCCAGGGCCATTGTGATGACTGCGATTCGGGCGAGACTGTGCATGGCGGTGCTTTCCTGTGGGTGCCGGTGGTTATTGGTCCGGGCTGTCGATGGTCAGTGTTTGCGGCGCGGTGGTGCTGCTGGCCAGCGGGCCGCTGCGACCCACCCACTCCCCGGCGGTCGGTTGACCGGCTCGGGAAATGCGCGCAACCAGTTGGACTTCAGGAAAGTTCGACAGTTTCAACTGCGGCATCATCGCATCGGCATCGCCCAGTTCGACGGTCACCGGCAGATCCGCCACGGTCAGACGCTTGGCCGCCAGCGGTGCCGGTGGGCCGGAAACGGCACGGGCGAAGATGAACACGCTGTCGCCCGGTTGCACCTTGCCTTTGAGTTCGCTGGCCAGATCGACGCGCACCTTGAGCAGTGCGGCAACCTTGGCAGCCGGCGTGGCGGCGACTTTACCGCCGCTGGCTTGCAGGCGCTCGGTGGCGCGCTCGATCCCGCCTTGCAGCGCAGCACGGGAGTTGTCGTCCGCCGGCAGTTGCGCCAGCAGGCGGCTCCAGTAGTCGATTGCCTGCTGATAACGCTCACCCTCGAACGCGGCGATGCCGAGCAGACCGAGGCTGGTGACTTCTTTCGGATCGGCTTTCAGCGCTTCGTCGGTTAAAGCCTGGATCTTGTCCGACCACTTCTTGCCGTCAGCAAAGTATTGCGCCTGCGCCCACTGGCCGAGCAGTTCCGGCTGGCGACCGGCCAGGTTGGCGGCGCGCTCGAACATCTTCGCCGCATCCGCCGGACGTTCCTGGGCCATGTAGGTGCGCCCGAGGAAGTACAGGCCTTCCGCCGAATCCGGCTGCGCCGCAACAGCACGCTCCAGCCGTCGGGTCATCTCTTCCATCGACTGCGGTGCCTGGGCAAATTCGCGGGTCAGTTCGACTTTGTCGGCAGCACCGAAATGCAGATACAGCCCCAGCCCCAATAACGGCACCAACACCGCCGCCAGCAGCGGCAACGGCTTGCCCAGTTTCGACACACGCGGTGCGGCAACGCCTTCGGTATCGGCGAGCAGCTCACGCGCCGCTTCCGCGCGACCGCTGTCCATTTGCGCCGCATCGAGTACGCCTTCAGCCTGCTGCGCTTGCAGCTCGGCCACGCGCTCCTGATACAGCGCCACGTTCAGGGCAGTTCGATCCTCTTCACGCTGGGCGCGACGGCCACGCAAAACCGGAATCAGCAGAAAACTCAGGGCGACCAGAAGCAACAGCCCTGCGGCAAGCCAGAAATCAATCATTCTTGGTTTTTATCCAACAGTTGGTCGAGGCGCTGACGCTCTTCGGTGGACAGCGATGGCGGGGTCTCGGTGCGCTGCGCGCGACGCCGGCGAACGATCACTGCGATCACCACCAGACCGCCGAACAACAGGCCGGCCGGGCCGAACCACAGCAGTGCAGTCTTGGCATTGAGCGCCGGTTTGTAACGGACGAAATCACCGTAGCGATCGACCATGAAGTCGATGATCTGCTGATTGTCCTTGCCCTCGCCGAGCATGCGAAAAATCTCTTTGCGCAGGTCGGCGGCAATCGGCGCGTTGGAGTCGGCGATGTCCTGGTTCTGGCACTTGGGGCAGCGCAGTTCCTTGGTCAGTTCACGGAAACGCTCGCGATCGCCTTCCTTGGCGAACTCGTAGGTGTCGATCGCGGCATGCGCCACACCGGCCAGACTCAGGCCCAACAAAACGGCAGCCAGAAAACGCTTCATGGCTTGGCCTCATCGACCAGCGCCTGATATTTGGCTGCGAGTTTTTCGCGCCAGACCTGCTCGTCGATCACCCCGACGTATTTGTCGCGAATGATGCCCTTGGCGTCGATGAAGAAGGTTTCCGGCGCGCCGTACACGCCGAGGTTGAGGCCCAGCGAACCTTCGTCGTCACGGATATCCAGCGAGTACGGGTTGTGGAATTCGGCCAGCCACTTCAAGGCATCGGCGTTGGTGTCCTTGTAGTTGATGCCGTAGATCACCACACCGCGCTCGGCCAGTTTGTTCAGCACCGGGTGCTCGACCCGGCAGGAAATGCACCAGGTGCCCCAGACGTTGACCAGCGCCGGTTTGCCGAGAATGTCAGCCTTGGTCAGGGTCTTGTCGCCCTGCACGTTCGGCAGAGTGAACTCCGGGAAGGGCTTGTTGATCATCGCCGACGGCAGCTCCGCCGGATCGAGGTACAGACCGCGATACAGAAACACCGCCACCAGCAGGAAAATCGCCAGGGGTACCAGCATCAACCAACGTCTCATGCAGCCGCTCCTTGCAGGCCGAGGGCTTCACGCACCTTGGCTTTGACCTTGACTCGATAACGCCGATCCAGCGCCGCCAGCAATCCGCCCAGACCGGTCAGCAGACCGCCGAACCAGATCCAGCGCACGAACGGTTTGACGTGAACCCGCACCGCCCACGCGCCGTTTTCCAGCGGCTCGCCCAGTGCAACGTAGAGATCGCGAGTGAAACCGGCGTCGATCCCGGCCTCGGTCATCATCGAACTCTGCACGGTGTACAGGCGTTTTTCCGGGTGCAGCACGCTGACTTCCTTGCCGTCGCGGATCACCCGAATGGTGCCCTTGTCGGAGGTGAAGTTCGGCCCTTCGAAGTGCTTGGCGCCTTCGAAGATGAAGTGATAACCGGCCAGATCCATCGACTCGCCCGGCGCCAGACGCAGGTCGCGTTCGGCACTGTTCTGACTCGACAGCACCACACCGAGGGCGCATACGGCGATGCCGAGGTGAGCGATCTGCATGCCCCAGTAGCTGCGGGTCAGGGTTGGCAGGCCTTTGATCAGGCCCTTGTGGCGAGTCTTGTCGAAGATGTCGCGCACACCGGCGAGCAACACCCACGCGGCGAGCAGGAACGTCGCGATCACCGCCCAGTTGAAATCGCCGTAAGCGATACCGGCCACCACCGCCAATGCGACGCTGCCGAGCAGCACCGGGGTCAGCATGTTCGCCAGCCACTTCACCGGGGTGTCCTTCCAGCGCACGATCACGCCGACCGCCATCACCAGCATCAGCAACGCCATCAGCGGGATGAACAGCGCGTTGAAGTACGGCGGGCCAACCGACAGTTTGGCGCCGCTCAAGGCATCGAGAATCAGCGGATAGAGTGTGCCGAGCAGAATCATCGACGCCGCCACCACCAGCACCAGGTTGTTGCCCAGCAGCAGGGTTTCCCGCGACCACAGATTGAAGCCGACCTGGCTCTTGACCACCGGAGCGCGCAACGCAAACAGCGTCAGCGAACCGCCGACCACGAACAGCAGGAAGATCAGGATGAACACACCGCGTTCAGGATCGGAGGCAAACGCGTGCACCGAAGTCAGCACGCCGGAACGCACGAGGAACGTGCCAAGCAGGCTCAGCGAGAACGCGGCAATCGCCAGCAACACCGTCCAGCTCTTGAACACGCCACGTTTTTCCGTGACCGCCAGCGAGTGAATCAACGCGGTGCCGACCAGCCATGGCATGAACGAGGCGTTTTCCACCGGGTCCCAGAACCACCAGCCGCCCCAGCCGAGTTCGTAGTAAGCCCACCACGAACCGAGGGTGATGCCGATGCCGAGGAAGGCCCAGGCGACGATCGTCCACGGCCGCGACCAGCGTGCCCACGCGGCGTCGAGACGACCACCCAGCAGTGCAGCGATGGCGAAGGCGAACGCCACCGAGAAGCCGACGTACCCCATATAGAGCATCGGCGGATGCACAATCAGGCCGATGTCTTGCAGCAGCGGATTGAGGTCACGACCATCCGCCGGAATCTGCGGCAGGATCCGCGAGAACGGGTTGGAGGTGAGGATCAGAAACAACAGGAAACCGGTGCTGATCATGCCCATCACCGCCAGCACCCGGGCGAGCATGACTTGCGGCAATTGACGGGAGAACACCGACACGGCGAAGGTCCAGCCACCGAGGATCAACGCCCACAGCAACAGCGAACCTTCGTGGGCGCCCCATACCGCGCTGAACTTGTAGTACCACGGCAAGGCGCTGTTGGAGTTCATCGCCACGTAGGCAACCGAGAAATCGTCGGTCATGAACGCGTAAGTCAGCGCGCCAAAGGCAAACACCAGGAACGCGAACTGGCCCCACGCTGCCGGCTGGGCCAGGCTCATCCACAGACGGTCGCCACGCCAGGCACCGAGCAACGGCACCACGGCCTGCACCAGCGCAAAACACAGCGCCAGAATCATCGCCAGATGACCGAGTTCAGGAATAAACAGTGCAGAAGTCATCGATCAACCCTCCTTCGCTTGGGTCGGTGCCGATTGACCACTGTCTTTCAACGCTTTGGTCACTTCCGGCGGCATGTACTTCTCGTCGTGCTTGGCCAGCACTTCATCGGCCACCACTACGCCGTCCGCGTTGAGTTTGCCCAGGGCGACGATGCCCTGCCCTTCGCGGAACAGATCCGGGAGGATGCCGCGGTAGGTGATGGTCACGGATTTGTTGAAGTCGGTCACGATGAACTTGACATCCAGCGAGTCCGGCGAGCGTTGCAGCGAACCCTTTTCGACCATACCGCCGGCGCGGATGCGCGTGTCGTGCGGGGCTTCGCCGTTGGCGATCTGGGTTGGCGTGTAAAACAGGTTGATGTTTTCCTGCAGGGCGCTTAGAGCCAGGCCGACGGCAGCGCCGACCCCGACCAGAATCGCCAGAATGATGATCAGACGTTTTTTGCGCAGCGGATTCACTTGCCGTTCTCCCGGCGCAGACGACGCGCCTCTTGTTGCAGATAGCGCTTGCGGGCCGCAATCGGTGCGACCACGTTGAGGATCAGCACCGCCAGACAGATGCCGTAGGCCGACCAGACGTACAGGCCGTGATGGCCCATGGCGAGGAAGTCGCCGAATGAAGCGAAACTCATCGCGCAGCCTCCAGACTGTTCTGCACTTCTTCTTTCACCCAACTGGCGCGAGCTTCGCGCTTGAGCACTTCAAGGCGCATGCGCAGCAACAGCACCGCACCGAAGAAGCAGTAGAACCCCAGCACCGTCAGCAGCAGCGGCAGCCACATTTCGGCCGGCATCGCCGGTTTTTCGGTGAGGGTGAAGGTCGCGCCCTGGTGCAGGGTGTTCCACCACTCCACCGAGTATTTGATGATCGGAATGTTGATCACCCCGACGATCGCGAGTACCGCGCAGGCCTTGGCGGCGCTGTCACGGTTGCTGATGGCATTGCCCAGGGCAATCACCCCGAAATACAGGAACAGCAGAATCAGCATCGACGTCAGCCGCGCATCCCAGACCCACCACGAACCCCAGGTCGGCTTGCCCCAGATCGCCCCGGTGACCAGCGCCACCGCAGTCATCCATGCGCCGATCGGCGCGGCGCATTGCAGCGCGACGTCAGCCAATTTCATCTTCCACACCAGCCCGACCACGCCGCACACCGCCAGCATCACGTAGATCGACTGCGCGAGCATCGCCGCAGGCACGTGGATGTAGATGATGCGGAAGCTGTTGCCCTGCTGATAATCCGGCGGCGCGAAGGCCAGGCCCCAGACGACGCCAACGCTGATCAACAGCAACGCGGCAATGCTCAGCCACGGCAGAAACCGGCTGCTGATGCCGTAGAACCACTTGGGCGAGCCGAGCTTGTGAAACCAGGTCCAGTTCATACTGTTTCCATCACGGGTGCCGCTCATCGGTGTGAGCGGTCTCAGGGTCTTTGCTGGTTAAATTTTAACCAGACCTCATTATTCGCCGACGCTGATCTTCAGGCCAGCAGCTATTGCAAAAGGTGTCAGGGTGATCGCCAGGGCGGTCAGGCTACCCAGCCACAGCAGATACCCGGTCGCCGGCATGCTTTGCAAGGCGGCCTGCAAGGCGCCACTGCCCAGGATCAACACCGGGATGTACAACGGCAGAATCAGCAACGCCAGCAACAGGCCGCCGCGTTTCAAACCGACCGTCAGCGCCGCGCCCACCGCGCCGAGCAAGCTCAACACCGGTGTACCCAGCAGCAACGACAACAGCAACACCGGCAGGCAGGCGACCGGCAAACCGAGCATCAACGCCAGCAACGGCGAGAGCAGAACCAGTGCCAGTCCCGAAAACAACCAGTGTGCCAGCACCTTGGCCAGCACCAATAGGGGCAGCGGATGCGGCGAAAGGACCCACTGTTCTAGGGAGCCATCTTCGAAATCACTGCGAAACAGTCCGTCCAGCGAGAGCAGGACCGACAACAGCGCGGCCACCCAGACTAACCCCGGGGACAGGTTTTGCAAGACTTGAGTTTCCGGGCCGACGGCCAGCGGGAACAAAGCGATGACAATGGCGAAGAAAATCAGCGGATTGGCCAGTTCCGCCGGGCGACGAAACAGCAGACGGGACTCACGGGCAACCAGCAGGCCGAACACACTCATACTGCCCAGTTCCCCAGATCGATATCACGATAACCGGCCGGCATCCGGCTCAGTGTGTGGTGCGTGGTCAACACCACCAGACCGCCGCGTTCACAGTGCCCGGCCAGGTGTTCTTCAAGTTGCGCCACACCCTGTTTGTCGAGCGCGGTGAATGGCTCGTCGAGAATCCACAGCGGCGGGCTGTCCAGATACAGCCGCGCTAGGGCCACGCGGCGTTGCTGACCGGCAGACAGGGTGTGGCAGGGAACATCTTCGAAACCACGCAATCCTACGGCAGCCAATGCCTGCCAGATCGCCTCGCGGCCGGCCGGCCGATGCAGGGCGCAGAGCCAGGACAGGTTCTCTTCGGGGGTCAGCAGGTCCTTGATCCCGGCGGCGTGGCCGATCCACAACAGGTTGCGCGCCAGTTCGCTCGGCTGGGCGGCCAAGGGCTGGCCGTTGAGCAGCACCTGACCGCTGGTCGGCTGCATCAACCCGGACAACAGGCGCAGCAGACTGGTCTTGCCGCTGCCGTTGGGGCCGCTGATCTGCACCATATCGCCACTGGCCAGTCGCAATTCGAGATTTTCGAAGAGCAGCCGCAGGTCTCGCTCACAGGCAAGGGCAACGGTTTGCAGGACAGGACTGGTCAAGGGATCACGGGCCTTATACGGTTCAAGTCGGCTCTGGCGCGGCCGTTAAAGAGATGCAGGATAAATGCAATGACGGTGCGAATCAGAGAGCTGGATCAAACAATTGCTATGTTTTCTGAACGAAGCGCAAGACGCGCGGCATTATACATGGCGTGCCTTACTCCCAAGCGTGCAATTTCCTCAGGTTGTGTCCGCGTATGACAGGTGAAATGAACATCCTCCCGCTCCCGCCTACCACCCCGGCGAACACGCGTCCGCTGGCGATGAGCGGTGAGTTGCTCAAGCTGCTGACCCCGGTCGAAGGCTTGATCGGCGCCGGGCAAAGCGCGCAGGCCGAGGTGTTGTCACTCAAGCAGGCGGATCAGACCTTTCAACTGCTGCTGAAGTTGACCGTCGACGGCGGCCGGCAGACCACCGTGCAAGCGACCAGCACCCTGCCGCTGCCGACCGGCACCAACCTTGCCGTCACCCAGCCGTCGGCGGGCAATCTGGCGATCACCGTGCAACAGGCGATTGCCAGCAGCGTCGCCGCCCTCACCCGCATTGATACGGCGCAGTTGCCGGTCGGCACGCTGCTGCAAGGCAAGGTGCTGACCTCACAGACGTTGCCGCAAGTGCCGGGGCAGCCGACGGTGTACCGCTCGCTGGTGAGCCTGCTCAACACCGCGCAGAGCGGTGCCACGCTGGATATCGACAGCCCGACGCCGTTGCGCATCGGCACCCTGCTCTCGGCACTGGTCGAAGATTCGCAAACCCTCAAGTTCGTGCCACTGAGCAGCCGTCAGGAGCAATTGGCGGTGAGCCAGCAACTGCTCGGCCAGCAGACTCGCCAAGGTTCGCTGGACGGTTTGCTCAATGCTCTGCAAAACCTGCCGAGCGACGACGATCAGACCTCGCAGGACCTGCGCGCTGCCGTCGTACGCCTGCTCGCCAACCTGCCCGACGTGCAGCAGATGAGCACCGCCAAAGGCGTCGCCCTGGCCCTGGCCGGCAGCGGCGCCTTTCTCGAAGCCAAACTGCTCACCGGACAGAATCCCGCACTGGCCCCGGACATGAAAGCCGATCTGCTCAAGTTGATCGCACAGCTGTCACCGGGTGCGCCGGGCAATGCCAGTTTCAACGCGATCATCGCCGCCAACACCCTGGCGCAAGCGCTGCCGAGCTTCGTGCGCAACGCCCTCGGCACCCTCGGTCAGGTCAGCGCCAAACCGCTGCCGAGCAGTTTCCCGCTGCCCGACCGCCTGCTGCAAAGCCTCGAAGGCGAAGGCGATCTGGAACATCTGCTGCGCCTCGCCGCGGCAGCCGTGTCGCGCCTGCAAAGCCATCAACTGTCGAGCCTGGAACAGACCGGGCTCACCGACGATGGTCGCCTGCTCAGTACCTGGCAGCTGGAAATCCCCATGCGCAACTTGCAGGACATCGTGCCGCTGCAGGTCAAGTTCCAACGTGAAGAAGCGCCGGAAAGAGAACCGCAACCCAACGAACGCCGTGACGAGCGCGAGCCCAAACAACAGCTGTGGCGCGTCGATCTGGCCTTTGACATGGAGCCGCTGGGACCGATGCAGATTCAGGCGCAGTTGATTGCCGGCAGCCTGTCGAGCCAGCTCTGGGCCGAACGCCCGTACACCGCCGACCTGATCGAAACCAATCTGTTCGCGCTGCGCCAGCGCCTGCTCGATCGCGGCCTGAACGTCGGCGATCTCGACTGCCACCTCGGCACCCCGCCGCAAGGCAACCACACCCGCCTCGAACACCGCTGGGTCGACGAAACCGCATGAACGATTCCACTGCTCCACGCCAGGCCATCGCCCTTAAATACGACGGCAACCACGCCCCGACCCTCACCGCCAAGGGCGACGAGGAACTGGCCGAAGAAATCCTGCGCATTGCCCGTGACTGTGAAGTGCCGATCTATGAAAACGCCGAGCTGGTGCGGCTGTTGGCGCGCATGGAACTGGGCGACAGCATCCCCGAGGAGCTGTACCGCACGATCGCCGAGATCATCGCGTTTGCGTGGAACCTGAAGGGGAAATTCCCCGAGGGACAGGACCCGGATGCGCCGATGGTCGAGAAGGACGTTACCGAACGCGGGGATGATTACTGAGGTTTCGAAGGCCCCTTCGCGAGCAAGCCCGCTCCCACATTTGATCGCATTCCTTCAATAGGATCGCGGTCGAATGTGGGAGCGGGCTTGCTCGCGAATGGCGATTTCCGCTTTAGAGCAAAAATCAGCTTCTGTGCAACTTGCGCATCAACTCCGCCTCAGCCTGGGTCAAGCCACAGGACTGAGTCAGCTCATCGACGCTCGCGCCCATCCCCACCAGTTTCGCCGCCTGGGCGAACGACAGGCTCGACGGGTCGCGCTGTTCCAGCGCGACAATCTTGTCCGGCAGAGGGCCGACCACCGAGCGCAGCTCGTGCAGGGCTTCGCCCATGCGCACGTTGCCGTTCTGGTAGTCGTCTACGCGCTTGGCCAGGTCCTTGATGCGCTGATCACGCAGCGCATCGCCCTGAGCCTGTTGCGCAGCGATGACCTTTTGCGCCTTGATGTACGCCAGAAACATTGCCAGCGTGCCTGCCCAGAAGAGGAACAGGACAATGACCGCTACCTCGAGAATCAATCAGATGCTCTCCAGTTCCGACCATTCTTCTTCGCTCATCATCTTGTCCAGCTCGACCAGGATCAGCAACTCGTTGTTCTTGTTGCACACGCCCTGGATGAACTTGGCCGACTCTTCGTTACCGACGTTCGGCGCGGTCTCGATTTCCGACTGACGCAAGTAAACCACTTCCGCCACGCTGTCGACCATGATCCCGACCACTTGCTTGTCGGCTTCGATGATGACGATACGGGTGTTGTCGCTGATCTCGCCGCTGTTCAGGCCGAAGCGCTGACGGGTGTCGATCACGGTGACCACGTTACCGCGCAGGTTGATGATGCCCAGCACGTAACTTGGCGCACCCGGAACCGGCGCGATCTCGGTGTAGCGCAGGACTTCCTGAACGCGCATCACGTTGATGCCGTAGGTTTCGTTGTCCAGCTTGAAGGTCACCCATTGCAGGATCGGATCTTCAGAACCTTTTGCATTCGTCGCCTGACTACTCATACCCTGACCCCTCGAAAAAACCGCACTGGGCGGTGTGTGTTCTGTGTGGAGGCATTGAAAAATGCCTTCGCCTGACTGTTATGTCGGCTGCTATGTCGATTTATGTAGCGGCTTGTGGCCGCCCAAATGCTTTGCCCCACCACTGGCGATCAACTCGGCCAGCGCGGCTACATCAAGCAATGCACACATGTGCTCAATCACCGTGCCGGCGAGCCATGGCCGCTGACCCCGGTGACTTCTCCATTTGATTTCATTCGGATCCAGGCGCAACGAACGGCTGACCTGATGCACCGCCAGGCCCCACTCGTAACCTTGTACCGAAATCACGTACTGCAGGCCCTGACGGAAGTCATCGCGGTAGCGATCCGGCATGACCCAACGCGCGGTATCCAATACTTTGAGATTGCCGGCCTGGCTCGGCAGAATCCCGAGGAACCATTCCGGCTGACCGAACAGCGGCGTCAACTCGTGGCCGGCCAGCGAATAGATCGAACCCAGGCACACCAGCGGCACGGCCAGGGTCAGCCCGGCGACATCGAACAACAGGCATTCGAAGGCTTCCGAAGCCCAGGCCGGACGGCCATCGGTTTCCACCGGTGGCGGCGTGTTGCTCGGCGGCAGGTGCACTTCTACAACCGGCGGCACCAGCGTTTGCTCCACGGGTGCCGGCGCAACCGGCGCAGGTTCGGCCACGACCGGTTCCGGCGCGGTTTTCAGCAATTGGGTTTGCAACAGCGGTGCGAGGGTCGAAACCGTTGCGCGCACCGGCGCTGACTCTTCAATCAATGCGACAGGTGCCTTGGCCACTGGCGCGGCGGCAGACGCAACCATCGGTGCGGCAGGTTTGGCAGCTTTCTGCGCATCACGCGCCTGCTCTTCAAGCACCGCCGCCTGGAATTCATCCAGCGCCGCAGCGCTTTCGACCACCTCGACCTGCACTTCCACTGGCGGCAACTCGTCAGGGATTTCCTGAAGCAAGCTATCCAGATACGACTGCAACGCCAGTTGCGGGCGCGACGTCAGTTTGATCGGCCGGTTCATGCTCAAGCCACCTGCGGAACAAGTTGTTGCGCCAGCAGATGCTTGAGCAGCGCGCGGTAAGCCAGCACACCGCGACTCTTGCCGTCGAACTGCGAAGGTGTGACACCGGCCCGGCTGGCGTCGCGCAGACGGGTATCGACCGGGATGTAACCCTGCCAGATCTCTTCGGGGAATTTGTCACGCAGCACGCGCAAGGTGCCCAGCGACGCCTGGGTGCGGCGGTCGAACAGGGTCGGCACGATGCTGAATGGCAGCGCCTGTTTGCGCGAGCGGTTGATCATCGCCAGGGTGTTGACCATGCGTTCCAGGCCTTTGACGGCCAGGTGCTCGGTCTGCACCGGGATCACCAGTTGCTGGCTCGCGGCCAGGGCGTTGACCATCAGCACGCCGAGCAACGGCGGGCTGTCGATGATCGCGTAATCGAAGTCCTGCCACAGCTGCGCCAGACTCTTGGCGATCACCAGGCCCAAACCACTCTGCCCCGGCGACTGGCGCTCAAGGGTGGCGAGTGCGGTACTCGACGGCAACAGGGAAATACGTTCGTCGCTGGTCGACAGCAGCAACTGTCCGGGCAAGCCTTGCGGCACGCTGCCCTTGTGCAGAAACAGGTCGTAGTTGCTGTGTTCCAGGCTGTCGGGGTCGTAGCCGAAATAGCTGGTCATCGAGCCGTGCGGGTCGAGATCGACCACAACCACGCGCTTGCCCGCCTCCGCCAGCAATCCGGCTAAAGCGATGGAAGATGTGGTTTTACCGACACCACCCTTTTGATTGGCGACTGCCCAGACTCTCATTCGGTTCGTTCCTCCCGGCCGAGATGCTCGACCGAGACATAGCTCAGCGTATTAATGCGGGTGACGGAGAATTGACGGCACTCTCGCGTCCCGGCGTCTTGACCGGGGTCGGTGCAGTTTGTGTGCCAGCGCGCTTCAATGCCGCGTCCGGTTGCGCATTGGCGGTTCCGGTACCGGTCAGACTGCGGCGCACATCGAGGTTGCGCGACACCACCAGCACCACGCGACGGTTTTTCGCCCGGCCTTCGGCGGTGGCATTGTTGGCCACCGGCTGAAACTCACCATAACCCACCGAGGCCAGACGACCAGGGTTCACACCCTGCATCGCGAGCATGCGCACGATGCTCGCCGAACGCGCCGAGGACAGTTCCCAGTTGGTCGGGTACTGCGCGGTGCGAATCGGCTGATCGTCGGTGAAGCCTTCGACATGGATCGGGTTGTCGAACGGTTTGAGGATCGCTGCAACCTTGTCGATGATGTTGAAGGCGATGTCGCTCGGCATCGCGTCGCCGCTGCCGAACAACAGGCTGGAATTGAGTTCGATCTCGACCCACAACTCGTTGCCGCGCACGGTCATCTGGTTGGAGGCGATCAAGTCGCCGAACGCGGCACTGATGTCATCGGCAATGCTTTTCAGCGGATCGCTGGCACCGGCGATACCGGCGTCAACCTGCTCGCTGTCCTTGACCAACGGCTTGGCCGGGGTCACGGTTTTCGGTCGTTCCTCACCGATCGGGATCGGTTTTAGCGAGCGGTCGGAGTCAGTGAAAACCCCGATCAGCGCTTCGGAAATGACCTTGTACTTGCCTTCGTTGATCGACGAGATCGAGTACATCACCACGAAGAACGCGAACAGCAGCGTGATGAAATCCGCGTAGGACACGAGCCAGCGCTCGTGATTAACGTGTTCTTCCTGATGCCTGCGGCGAGCCATAGTCCATTACCCCCATCAATCCATGAAGCCCTGAAGCTTCAGCTCGATAGAGCGAGGGTTTTCACCTTCGGCGATCGACAAAATACCTTCCAACAACATTTCGCGATAACGCGACTGCCGCAACGCGATTGACTTGAGCTTGGCCGCCACCGGCAGCAACACCAGGTTGGCACTGGCCACACCGTAGATGGTCGCGACGAAGGCCACGGCAATACCGCTGCCCAATTGCGTCGGATCAGCGAGGTTGCCCATCACATGAATCAGGCCCATTACCGCACCGATGATGCCGATGGTCGGCGCGTAGCCGCCCATGCTTTCGAAGACTTTGGCAGCCTCGATGTCGCGCGCTTCCTGGGTGTAGAAATCCACTTCGAGAATGCTGCGGATCGCTTCCGGTTCGGCGCCATCGACCAGCAGTTGCAGGCCCTTGCGCGAGTAGTTGTCCGGTTCGGCATCGGCCACGCCTTCCAGACCCAGCAGGCCTTCCTTGCGCGCAGTGAGGCTCCAGTTGACCACCCGGTCGATACCGCCGGCGAGATCCACCCGTGGCGGGAACAGGATCCAGGCGAGAATCTGCATGGCGCGCTTGAAGGCGCTCATCGGCGATTGCAGCAGCGCGGCACCGATGGTGCCACCGAGAACGATCAGCGCCGCCGGGCCGTTGGCCAGCGCGCCGAGGTGACCGCCTTCAAGGTAGTTGCCGCCGATGATGGCGACGAACGCCATGATGATCCCGATAAGGCTTAGAACATCCATCAGATACACGCCTCGACGATGTGCTTGCCGATGTCGTCCAGGCCGTACACCGCGTCAGCCAGATCGGCTTTGACGATGGCCATCGGCATGCCGTAGATCACGCAACTGGCTTCGTCTTGCGCCCATACCGAGCTGCCGCCCTGCTTGAGCAGACGCGCGCCTTCGCGGCCGTCGGCGCCCATGCCGGTGAGGACCACCGCCAGAACTTTGTCACCGTAGGACTTGGCCGCGGAACCGAAGGTGATGTCCACGCACGGCTTGTAATTCAGACGCTCGTCGCCCGGGAGGATTTTCACCGCACCACGGCCGTCGATCATCATCTGCTTGCCACCCGGCGCCAGCAGCGCCAGGCCCGGACGCAGGATGTCGCCATCCTCGGCTTCCTTGACGCTGATGCGGCACAGCTTGTCGAGACGCTCGGCAAACGCCTTGGTGAACGCCGCCGGCATGTGCTGGATCAGCACGATCGGCGCCGGGAAGTTCGCCGGCAACTGGGTCAGCACCCGTTGCAGCGCAACCGGGCCGCCGGTCGAAGTACCGATGGCCACCAGTTTGTAGGCTTTGCGTTTCGGTGCCGGCGACGCAGCGCTGGCAGCCGGCGCGCGAGCAGGTGCTGGAGCCGGGGCCGGACGCGTCGGAGCAGCAGCGCTGTGGCTGCTGAAACTCGAAGCCGCTGGCGCCGGAGCGGGTGCAGGCGTCGGTGCAGCGGCTGGAGCCGGCGCACTGTAGGCACTGAAACGACGATTACTGCGCGAGATGCTGTGAACCTTCTCGCACAGCAGTTGCTTGACCTTCTCGGGATTGCGCGAGATGTCTTCGAAATTCTTCGGCAGGAAATCCACCGCGCCGGCGTCCAGCGCATCCAGGGTGACCCGGGCGCCTTCATGCGTCAGCGAGGAGAACATCAACACCGGAGTCGGGCAGCGCTGCATGATGTGCCGCACCGCCGTGATGCCATCCATCATCGGCATCTCGTAGTCCATGGTGATCACGTCCGGCTTGAGGGCCAGGGCCTGATCGATCGCCTCTTTACCGTTGGTGGCCGTGCCGACCACCTGGATGCTCGGATCCGCTGAAAGAATTTCCGAGACGCGGCGGCGGAAAAAACCCGAATCGTCCACCACCAGGACTTTGACTGCCATAAACACTCCATTAGGCGCAGCGGGACGTCGTCGCCCCGCTGCCCCGGATTCAAATACGCCGTGCGGCGTAACGCTTGAGCATGCTTGGAACATCAAGGATCAGAGCGATGCGGCCGTCACCGGTAATGGTGGCGCCGGACATGCCCGGAGTGCCCTGGAGCATTTTGCCCAATGGCTTGATGACCACTTCTTCCTGGCCGACCAGTTGATCGACGACGAAGCCGATCCGCTGAGTGCCCACCGAAAGGATCACCACATGGCCTTCACGCTGCTCTTCGTGAGCGGCGGAGCTGACCAGCCAGCGCTTGAGGTAGAACAATGGCAGCGCCTTGTCCCGCACGATCACCACTTCCTGGCCATCCACCACGTTGGTGGTCGACAGGTCGAGGTGGAAGATTTCGTTGACGTTGACCAACGGGAACGCAAACGCCTGATTGCCGAGCATCACCATCAGGGTCGGCATGATCGCAAGCGTCAGCGGCACCTTGATGACGATCTTCGAGCCCTGGCCCTTGGTCGAGTAGATGTTGATCGAACCGTTGAGCTGGGAAATCTTGGTCTTCACCACGTCCATGCCGACACCGCGGCCGGACACGTCGGAGATCTCGGTCTTGGTCGAGAACCCCGGGGCGAAGATCAGGTTGTAGCACTCGGTATCGCTCAGGCGATCGGCCGCGTCCTTGTCCATCACACCGCGTTTTACCGCGATCGAACGCAGCACGTTCGGGTCCATGCCCTTGCCATCATCGGAGATCGACAACAGGATGTGATCGCCTTCCTGCTCGGCCGCCAACACCACACGACCGCCGCGGGCCTTGCCCGACGCTTCGCGCTCTTCCGGCGACTCGATGCCGTGGTCGACCGCGTTGCGCACCAAGTGGACCAGCGGGTCGGCCAGGGCCTCGACAAGGTTTTTGTCGAGGTCGGTTTCTTCACCCACCAGTTCCAGGTTGATCTCTTTCTTGAGCTGACGCGCCAGGTCGCGAACCAGACGCGGGAAGCGCCCGAAGACCTTCTTGATCGGCTGCATCCGGGTCTTCATCACCGCGGTCTGCAAGTCAGCCGTGACCACGTCGAGGTTCGACACGGCCTTGGACATGGCTTCGTCGCCGCTGTTGAGGCCCAGGCGCACCAGACGGTTACGCACCAGTACCAGTTCGCCGACCATGTTCATGATTTCGTCGAGACGCGCGGTGTCGACACGAACAGTGGTTTCAGCTTCGCTGGCCGGTTTTTCCGGTGGCGGAGCAGCGGCGGCGCGGGCCGGGGCCGGAGCAGCAGCGGCTGCCGGTTTTGGCGTTTCAGTTTTTGGCTCAGGCTTGGGCGCAGCTTTCGGCGCGGCGGCCGGAGCAGCAGCCGCCTTGGCAGCTGGCGCAGCGACTGTCGACGCGGTGCCCGCAGCAGCGGCGCCGACATCGGTGAACTTGCCTTTGCCGTGCAACTCATCGAGCAGCGATTCGAATTCGTGATCGCTGATCAGATCACTGCCGGCGGCAGCGGCTACCGGAGCGGCTGGCGCAGCCGGTGCCGAGGCAATCGCCGACTCCAGCGCTTCAACGGCAAAGTTGCCCTTGCCATGCAACTGATCGAGCAGTGCTTCGAATTCGTCGTCGGTGATGTCCGAGCTGTCACCGGCAGCCGGTGCCGCCGGAGCGGCCGCTGTCGGTGCCACGGCGTCTGGCGCGAACTGGCCCTTGCCGTGCAACTGATCGAGCAACGACTCGAATTCAGCGTCGGTAATTTCATCGCTCGCTGCCGTATCGGCAGTTGGCGCAAGTGCAGCAGCGGCCGGGGCTTCGGCTTCAGCCTTGACGGCGTTCAGCGAATCCAGCAGCTGTTCAAATTCGTTATCGGTGATGTCGCCGGAATCGCCTTCGACAACCAGCTCTTCGATCATCTCGGCCACTGGCGAAGCCGGGGCTTCGTCCGCCGATTGCGGTTCGGCCAGACGCGCCAGCGCGGCCAGCAGTTCCGGGGTTGCAGCAGTGATCGGTGCACGTTCACGGACTTCGCTGAACATGCTGTTCACCGCGTCCAGTGCTTCAAGCACCACGTCCATCAGTTCTGCATCAACGCGACGCTCACCCTTGCGCAGGATGTCGAACACGTTTTCGGCGATGTGACAGCACTCCACCAGCTCATTGAGCTGAAGGAAGCCGGCGCCCCCTTTTACAGTGTGGAAACCGCGAAAAATTGCGTTGAGCAGATCTGCGTCATCCGGGCGGCTTTCCAGCTCGACCAGTTGCTCGGACAGTTGCTCAAGAATCTCGCCGGCCTCAACCAGGAAATCCTGAAGGATCTCTTCATCGGCGCCGAAGCTCATTAATGGGGTGCTCCTACAGGTCTAAAAACCTAAACTCAAAATCCAAGGCTGGATAACAAATCGTCCACATCGTCCTGACCGGACACAACGTCTTCTCGTTTATCGGCATGAATCTGCGGACCTTCACCCTGCGAGAGATGTTTTTGTGGATCTTTTTCTGCAAGCATCGCAGCACGGTCGTGTTCGATGCCCGCAAAGCGGTCCACCTGACTGGCCATGAGTACGAGTTTGAGCAAATTGCTTTCGACTTCGGTGACCAACTGGGTCACACGCTTGATCACCTGACCGGTGAGGTCCTGGTAATCCTGAGCCAGCAGGATGTCGTTCAGGTTGCTCGACACCGCACGGTTGTCCGTGCTGCTGCGTGACAGAAAACCGTCGACCCGGCGCGCCAGTTCGCGGAACTCTTCAGCCCCGACTTCGCGACGCATGAAGCGCCCCCAATCGGTGCTCAAGGCCTGAGCTTCTTCAGCCAGGCCATTGACCACCGGCGTGGCGCTTTCCACCAGATCCATGGTGCGGTTGGCCGCGGCTTCGGTCAGCTTGACCACATAGCCCAGGCGTTCGGTGGCGTCGGTGATTTGCGACACTTCCTCGGCCTGCGGCATGTGCGGATCGATATGGAAGTTGACGATCGCACTGTGCAGTTCGCGTGTGAGCTTGCCCACTTCCTGATACAGGCCGCGGTCACGGGTCTGATTGAGCTCATGGATCAGTTGCACAGCGTCGCCGAACCTGCCTTTTTCAAGGCTTTCGACCAGTTCGACCGCGTGTTTTTTCAGGGTCGACTCGAAATCGCCCTGTGAAGATTCGTTATGCTCCATAGCTCCCCCGCGCGTTCATCAGCCGATGCGTTCGAAAATCTTCTCGATTTTGTCTTTCAACGCCTGAGCCGTGAAAGGTTTGACCACATAGCCGTTCACACCAGCCTGAGCAGCCTCGATGATTTGCTCGCGCTTGGCTTCAGCGGTCACCATCAGCACGGGCAGATGCTTGAGTTTTTCATCGGCACGCACGTGGCGCAGCAAGTCGATACCGGTCATGCCCGGCATGTTCCAGTCCGTTACCAGAAAGTCGATGCTGCCGCTGTTGAGCACCGGAATGGCGGTAGTGCCATCGTCGGCCTCGACGGTGTTGGTGAACCCAAGATCCCGCAGCAGGTTCTTGATGATCCGCCGCATCGTTGAGAAGTCATCAACGATGAGGATTTTCATGTCTTTGTTCAATTCGACCTCCAAGCAGTCTTAAACGCGCCCAGCACCTGGACGCGCCACTTCAATCAATCGGCGCAGCACTCGAAGACTGTCTGGAGCACAACAGAGCAAGACCGGTGCCGTTCATCACCGCACCAGCCTCGTTCGCAGTGTCCCCACACTGCCTTCAGCGCGCTCGCCACTCCCCCAAACGCCCCCGCAAACGGGCCGCGCACTGGCTGTGTAACTGGCTGACCCGCGATTCACTGACGCCAAGGACTTCACCGATCTCCTTGAGGTTCAGCTCTTCGTCGTAGTACAGCGCCAACACCAGTCGCTCACGCTCCGGCAAATTGGCAATCGCGTCCGCCAGCGCCGCCTGGAAGCGTTCATCTTCCAGATCGCGTGACGGCTCAAGATGAGCACTGGCGCCATCCTCGTGCAGCCCTTCGTGTTCGCCGTCCTGCAACAGATCGTCGAAACTGAACAGCCGGCTGCCCAGGGTGTCGTTCAAAATCCCGTAGTAATCGTCGAGACTCAATTGGAGTTCGGCCGCAACCTCGTGATCTTTAGCGTCACGGCCGGTTTTAGCTTCAATTGCCCGAATTGCGTCACTGACCATACGGGTGTTGCGGTGAACCGAACGTGGCGCCCAGTCCCCTTTGCGTACTTCGTCGAGCATCGCGCCGCGGATCCGGATGCCCGCGTACGTTTCGAAACTGGCGCCTTTGCTGGCGTCGTATTTGGTCGAGACTTCGAGCAGGCCGATCATCCCGGCCTGAATCAGGTCTTCAACCTGCACACTCGCCGGCAAGCGCGCCAGCAGGTGATAGGCAATGCGCTTGACCAGTGGCGCGTAACGCTCGATCAACTCGTACTGCGCGTCACGTGCCGACTTCTTGTAGTAGTTCATACCGCTGGCGGTCATAGCACAGGCCCTGCCGTTTGCTGCACGAGGCGCTCGACGAAAAACTCCAGGTGACCGCGCGGGTTGGCAGGCAGCGGCCAGGTATCGACCTTCTGCGCGATCGCCTTGAACGCCAGCGCGCACTTGGAACGCGGAAAGGCCTCATAGACCGCTCGCTGCTTCTGCACTGCCTTGCGCACGCTTTCGTCGTACGGCACCGCGCCGACGTATTGTAAGGCGACGTCGAGGAAGCGATCCGTGACCTTGGTCAACTTGGCGAACAGGTTGCGCCCTTCCTGCGGGCTCTGCGCCATGTTGGCCAGCACGCGGAAGCGGTTCATGCCGTAGTCGCGGTTGAGCAGTTTGATCAGCGCGTAGGCGTCGGTGATCGAGGTCGGCTCGTCGCAGACCACCAGCAACACTTCCTGCGCGGCGCGGACAAAACTGACTACCGAGTCACCAATACCCGCAGCGGTGTCGATCACCAGCACATCGAGGTTGTCGCCGATGTCGCTGAAGGCCTGAATCAGACCGGCGTGTTGTGCCGGGCTCAGGTGCACCATGCTCTGGGTGCCGGAAGCGGCCGGCACGATGCGGATCCCGCCGGGGCCCTGCAACAGCACGTCGCGCAGCTCACAGCGGCCTTCGATGACATCGGCCAAAGTGCGTTTGGGGGTCAGTCCCAGCAGAACGTCGACGTTCGCCAGCCCCAGATCGGCGTCCAGCAGCATGACCCGACGGCCAAGCTCTGCCAGCGCCAGAGACAAGTTCACTGACACGTTAGTCTTGCCGACGCCACCTTTGCCGCCGGTCACCGCGATCACCTGTACGGGATGCATGCTGCCCATGTTATTTCTTTACCTTGTCTTGCATAGACGGAGGCCACATTACTGGCTGCGCGTTCTCAACCGGAACAATGCATGGCAGACCATCGATGTAGGTACAAAAACTGTTCATTACCTCAGCCAACCTGCTTGGTCGGGCTGTGGTAGATATCAGCGAACATGTCAGCCATGGCTTCTTCGCTGGGTTCTTCCTGCATTTGCACGCTGACGGCGCGGCTGACCAATTGATGACGGCGCGGCAGATGCAGATCATCCGGAATCCGTGGGCCGTCGGTCAGGTACGCGACCGGCAGTTCATGACTGATCGCCAGGCTCAACACTTCGCCAAGGCTGGCCGTCTCATCCAGTTTAGTCAGGATGCAGCCGGCAAGCCCGCAACGCTTGTAACTGTGATAAGCGGCGGTTAGAACCTGTTTCTGGCTGGTGGTTGCCAGCACCAGATAATTTTTTGAACGGATGCCACGCCCGGCCAGACTTTCCAGCTGCATGCGCAGGGCCGGATCGCTGGCCTGCAGGCCGGCGGTATCGATCAGCACCACGCGTTTGCGCAGCAGCGGGTCGAGTGCCTGCACCAGCGACTGGCCCGGATCGACGTGCGTGACCGGCACATTGAGAATCCGCCCCAGGGTCTTGAGTTGTTCCTGGGCGCCGATGCGGAAGCTGTCCATGCTGACCAGCGCGACATTCTGCGCGCCGTACTTGAGCACGTAGCGCGCCGCGAGTTTGGCCAGGGTGGTGGTCTTGCCCATGCCGGCCGGGCCGACCATGGCAATCACCCCGCCCTCTTCCAGCGGCTCGACTTCCGGTACGGCGATCATTCGCGCCAGGTGCGCGAGCAGCATGCGCCAGGCCTGACGCGGTTCTTCGATGTCAGTGATCATCGCCAGCAGGTCGCGCGACAACGGCCCGGACAGACCGATGCGTTGCAGACGGCGATACAGATTGGCTTGTGCCGGACGGCTGCCTTGCAGCTGATTCCAGGCCAGGGTGCCGAGCTGCACTTCCATCAGCTCACGCAGACTGTTCAATTCGAAACGCATCGAATCCAGCGCACGCGGATCAATGCCGGCGGACGACTGGGCAGGCGCTGGCGCCGGACGCGCCGGGGCGGCGTAAGTCGGCTCGCTCAACGGCTCGGCAGCGGTCAGCGGCAGGCCGGCCGTCAACGGCAGCCCGGCGAACAACTGGCGATTGGTGTTGCCATCGGCTTCGCCACGCAGGCTCAGTTCGGCCTGGGCGGTGACGATGCGCGACTGGGTCTTGCGCAGCTCGTCCTCGAGTTCCATGTTCGGAACCCGTGGCGCCAGCGCCGACAATTTGTAATCCAGCGCCGCCGTCAGCTCGACGCCGCCGGCAATGCGGCGATTGCCAATGATGGCGGCATCAGCGCCCAGCTCATCACGAACCAGCTTCATGGCCTGACGCATATCGGCGGCGAAAAAACGCTTAACTTGCATAAACCACTACCTCAGCCGTTGGGCCCTACTGTCGCAACGATGGTCACTTGCTTGTTGTCCGGAATTTCCTGGTAGGCCAGCACGTGCAGCCCTGGGACCGCGAGGCGGCCGAAACGCGAGAGCATCGCGCGGATCGGGCCTGCTACCAACAGGATCACCGGTTGACCTTGCATTTCCTGGCGCTGCGCCGCTTCGATGAGCGAACGCTGCAGCTTCTCGGCCATGCTTGGCTCCAGCAGAACGCCCTCTTCAGAGCCTTGTCCTGCCTTCTGCAGACTATTGAGCAATATTTGTTCCAACCTTGGTTCCAAGGTGATCACAGGCAGCTCGGAGTCAGTGCCTACAATGCTTTGGACGATGGCGCGGGATACCCCGACGCGTACGGCGGCCACCAAAGCGGCGGTATCTTGACTCTTGGCGGCGTTGTTGGCGATGGCTTCGGCAATGCTGCGGATATCGCGCACCGGCACGTGTTCGGCCAGCAGCGCCTGCAGCACTTTGAGCAACTGCGAGAGCGACACCACCCCCGGCACCAGCTCTTCAGCCAGTTTCGGCGAGCTTTTGGCCAGCAATTGCATGAGTTGCTGCACTTCTTCGTGGCCGATCAGCTCGCTGGAGTGCTTGTACAGAATCTGGTTCAAGTGCGTCGCGACCACGGTACTGGCGTCGACCACGGTGTAACCGAGCGATTGCGCCTGCGCGCGCTGGCTGACTTCGATCCACACCGCCTCCAGGCCGAAAGCCGGATCTTTGGCGGTAATGCCGTTGAGCGTGCCGTAGACCTGTCCCGGATTGATCGCCAGTTCGCGATCCGGGTAGATCTCGGCTTCGGCGAGGATCACCCCCATCAGGGTCAGGCGATAGGCGCTCGGCGCCAGATCGAGGTTGTCGCGAATATGTACCGTCGGCATCAGGAAGCCCAGATCCTGCGAGAGCTTCTTGCGCACGCCCTTGATCCGCGCCAGCAACTGACCGCCCTGATTGCGATCCACCAGTGGGATCAGGCGATAGCCGACTTCCAGGCCGATCATGTCGATCGGCGTCACGTCATCCCAGCCCAGCTCCTTGGTTTCCATGGCGCGGGCCGGCGACGGCAGCAGTTCCTGTTGACGCTGAACCTCTTGCAGCGCCTGCACCTTGGCGACGTTCTGCTTCTTCCAGAACAGGTACGCGCCACCGGCAGCCAGCGCAGCCATGCTCAGGAACGAGAAGTGCGGCATGCCCGGGACGAGGCCCATCACGGCCATCAAACCAGCGGCCACCGCCAGGGCTTTGGGCGAGGCGAACATCTGGCGATTGATCTGTTTGCCCATGTCTTCCGAACCGGAAGCACGGGTCACCATGATCGCCGCCGCTGTCGATAACAACAGTGATGGCAATTGCGCCACCAAACCGTCACCGATGGTCAGCAAGGCGTAAACCTTGCCCGCGTCGGCGAAGGTCATGTTGTGCTGGAAGATACCGACGGCCATACCGCCAATGAGGTTGATGAACAGAATCAGCAGGCCGGCGATGGCGTCACCACGGACGAACTTGCTGGCACCGTCCATCGAACCGTAGAACTCGGCCTCTTGCGCGACTTCCTGACGGCGCAGCTTCGCCTGGTTCTGGTCGATCAGACCGGCGTTGAGGTCGGCGTCGATTGCCATTTGTTTGCCGGGCATTGCATCGAGGGTGAAGCGCGCGCTCACCTCGGAAATCCGCCCGGCACCCTTGGTCACCACGACGAAGTTGATGATCATCAGGATCGCGAACACCACGATACCGACCACGTAGTTACCGCCGATCACCACTTCACCGAAGGCCTGGATCACCTTACCGGCAGCGGCGTGGCCATCCTGACCGTGGAGCATCACCACCCGCGTCGAGGCCACGTTCAACGCCAGCCGCAGCAGCGTCGCCACCAGCAGAATGGTCGGGAACACCGCAAAATCCAGCGGCCGCAGCGCATACACGCAGACCAGCAGGACGACAATCGACAGCGCAATGTTGAAGGTGAAGAACACGTCCAGCAGGAACGGCGGCACCGGCAACATCATCATGGCCAGCATGACCAGCAGCAACAACGGCACGCCCAGATTGCCTCGACTGAGGTCGGCAATGTTCGAGCGTGCGCTGTTGATTAACTGAGAGCGATCCACCGGTTTTCCCCGTTCCTTTAAAGCAAACTTTTGACGCCCAAAGCAGGCGCACGGCGGCTACTGCAAGAAGCCTTCCAACTTTTGCGCAGGCAAAAAAAGATCGCAGCCTGCGGCAGCTCCCACAGAGAAATACGCTCTCCTGTAGAAGCTGCCGCAGACTGCGACCTTTTGTGTTCAAGCAGTAAGGATTTGCACCTCGCTGATGGCACCTATTCGCAGCTCACTGCCGATCATGTAACGCGTACCTTTGCGCATCGTCAGCCCGCCAACGTCGACCATATCCTCCGATGCATATCCGACGATCACCGCTGTTGCCGGCGATATGGGCGGATCAACCATTTCGTGCCCTTGCAGCACATTGAGCTCCCAGCCAAACGGGATTATCGGTAAATCCGCGACCTCGATTTCGCGCCCATCCGCCCAGCGGTAATCGCGCCGAGCGGTCACCTGCAAGCCGCCGTCAATGTATTGAAATGCGGGCTTGTGGTATCGATGCTCTAAATCCGCGGTAGCCCAGCTATCGGAATAATATTCGGGATTGGCGAACACCTTGAAAAGCGCCTCACTGGTCTTGATATTGCCAGCCGCGCTGAAAAAGTAGTTATAGGAGAAGTGATAGGCAAACCCGCCCAACTCTGGCCGTATCGCATTGAGTGGATCATCCAGATAGCCAGGAACAAACTGTCCGGTCATCACTACAAAGTTGATGAAATCCAGCGACAGCCTGAACGTCACCGTATAACTGAGGACCTTTCTGTCATCATCCTGCTCAAGCGCGCCAGATACAAATTCCAGCCCCATCTTACCGAGCTGTCTGTAGTTGTCAGCAATCATGTTCACACCCCTTCAATCAGCAGGACGGGGCATCTCGACAAACACTGTGTTTGCAAGAATCCGTCAAAAGGTATGAGGCAATCAAAAGAACTGGCCGTCTACTGTCAGAACTGACAGTCCGTTAAGCATTTCGGATAAACGGTGCCCTTCCCCGAAAGGCGCAGGTCGTATCACAAGACACTTTCCACTGCTGGTTTTTAAACATCAACGTTTAAATAACACGTCAGGATACTTAATAAGGCTACACCTCCTTGCGCCATTGCCTACAGCTACGCCAGAATCCGCCGGCTTGTGCGCCTTGGGGGCGGGTTCTATTGTGGGTCGGTCGCTGATTGTTCAGTGATCGGGTTTAGCAGCCTGGGGTTTCTCTAGACGCACAAATTCCGTTGTCGTTATGGCGGCTTTGCGTGGGGCACTTCGGTGCGCCGGGTTCTAGAGTCCTGGTCTGCTAACCCGCGTACAGCCGCCACCTCCTTCGTTAGCAGCGAACGGTGTCAGCTTCACTACTCTAGAGGCTTCACCATGATCAAACCAACACCCAACCCACCCGAAACCGACGCCACCTCCCCCTACGAATCCCTCGATTCAAAAAAACTCCACGAAGCGGCCGACCGCGCCCTCGACCACTACCTCTGCTCGCCCGGCGCCACGCCCATTCAGCGTAAAACCCGCTCGATGTACGCCGTGACCGCCGACTTCAAAAACGAAGAACTGCTGGCCGATGCCTGCGAAACACTCGCTTCAGCCAGAACCATCGCCAATGACTTCGCCCACCTCATACCGGCGTCGCAGCGCAGGACGCTGCTGGGCATCGCACAACTGATCATGCTCGGCGAACTGGCGGTGAATCGGGCGCTGGATAATCTGGAATTGCCGCAGTAGCACGCTTCTCTGCCCTCCCCTTTAGGAACTGCCGAAAGCTCCGGCCGCGACCGGACGATCTTTTTTTTCAAAAGCCAGATCAAAAGATCGCAGCCTTCGGCAGCTCCTACACCGATCCCTGTAGGAGCTGCCGGAGGCTGCGATCTTTTGGTTTCGGGGGAAACTAATACTTCAGGTTCGTGGCTTCGCCACCAGCCGTTGATGGCTTGTCGAACTCCACCGCTTTATCCTTTTTGATCTTCACACGTCCGGCCTCGGCCAATGGAATGCTGAACGGGTAATCTTCGGCGAACAGAACGCCCGCCGCGGCCGCGCCAAAAGAAAAACCTGTTGATGCAGGCTCTGGATCTGGCGTAATGGTGCCTTTACCGGTTTTCGGGTCATAGCTGCTGAATGTGCCTTTCATTGCCTTGCTCCCTTGCAGTCGCGCGAAGTGCGCGGAATCACCCCGCAATCAAACGGCAAAAGAAAGCTACATGCACCTGTCAGAGTTGACAGGTCACGCCTGCTTTCAGACCAAAGGCATCAGGCTGAGGGCGTAACGGAAAAATTTCGCACCTGGACTGATGCCTTCGCGAGCAAGCTCGCTCCCACAGTGGAAATGCATTCCAAATCCGGAAGTGGAATACATTCCAAATGTGGGAGCGAGCCTGCTCGCGAACGTGTCATTGCAGTCAGCGCAAATTGCTCTTTAAACTTTGGTGTTTAAAAGACACTTCAAGATACGCCTTGCGGGCTACACATCCTTGCGCCGTTGCCTACAGCTACGGCAGAATCCGCCGACTTGTGCGCCTTGGGGGCGGGTTCTATTGTGGGTCGGTCGCTGACGAATCAGCGATCGGGTTTAGCGATCCGACACCTTACAGACGCACCAATGCCCAATCTCAATTGCAGTTTTTCGACCTGCACTTGATTTCATGGTGGCTGTGCGTGGGAGACCTTCGGGTCTACCCGGGGTTTCTGTGACCCGGATCGCTAACCTGCGTACAGCCGCCACCTTTACTTGTTTAGCGATGAGCCGTGGCGGCTAAATCAACCACGGAGCTTCACCATGATCAAACCAACACCCAACCCACCCGATACCGACACCACCTCCCCCTACGAATCCCTCGATTCAAAAAAACTCCACGAAGCCGCCGACCGTGCCCTAGACCACTACCTCTGCGCGCCCGGTGCCACGCCCATTCAGCGTAAAACCCGCTCGATGTACGCCGTGACCGCCGACTTCAAAAACGAAGAACTGCTGGCCGATGCCTGCGAAACACTCGCCTCAGCCAGAACCATCGCCAATGACTTCGCCCACCTCATACCGGCGTCGCAGCGCAGAACGCTACTGGGCATCGCGCAACTGATCATGCTCGGCGAGCTGGCGGTGAATCGGGCGCTGGATAACATGCAGTTGCCGCAGTAACAGGGACCTGTGACAAGCCTTGAATGAGGCGTTGTAGCTGCTGACGTCTTCGCGAGCAAGCCCGCTCCCACAGGGATTGGGGTCGATCACAAACCTGTGCCTACACGCCGAACCGGTGGGAGCGGGCTTGCTCGCGAAAGCGGCCTCACAGCCGACGCATGTCTCCAGGCATAAAAAACCGCCACCTCATTTAACCGGACTGCGGTTTGTCGCCTCTTTCCTTCAGCCCACATGACCACTTGTCGGAAACCCGCCAGCACCTGTCAGATCTGACAGGTGCGCAATTCCTCCAATCCGCGCTCAATAACTCCGTCACCCAGCCCCTCCGACCGGAGTTCGCCAAATGTCCAGCCAAGCAGACCCTACCCCTCAAGCCCTCAGACCTCCGTATTTTCCGGCGCTGGTCAGCCTCAGCCCTGCCGAACACTATAACGGCGGCGTCCCCATCAGAGCCGTGGAAGGCGATCTGCAAGGCGTCATCTCCGCCTGGCAGGACATGGCCATTGGCGATCTGGCCGAGGTGTTCTGGAGCAATGGCAGCGCAACGGTCTGGAGCAAGTCCATCGAGAACGATGCCGAGCTCAACAAGGATGTAGCTTTCACCATTGCCAAGGCGCACGTGCTGGAGGGGGATGCCACGCCAGTGTTCTGCCGGATCAAGCGCAAGAATCAGTCCCCGGAGGACTCGACGCCCGTCCTGACCTTGCTGGTCAAACTCACCCGGCCCGGCGAGTACGATGACATTGCCGGCGATGACGGCCACTCCGATCTCAGGTTCTCCCTCTCCCACGACGAGGTCGATGAAACTTTGCCGCCCAGCGGGGTGACGATGCACATCGTGCCCTACCGCAACCTCACCCGATACGACCGCATTCTCGCCCGCTGGGGTAGCCAGCAAGTGGTGCATATCGTTACGCCGGAACAGGCCCAGGACCCGATCAGCAACCCGATTGAGGTCGTTTTCAGCCGCGCCGTTATCGACGCTGCGGGGGACGGCGATCGTGTCGCGGTGGCTTATCAGGTCATTGATCGCTGCGGTAACTTCCCGGACGAACGCGCGCCCTGGTCGGCGACGCATCATATGCTGGTGGACCTTGGGGGCAATCGGCTGGACGAACCGCAGGCGCTGGTCAACGGAATTCCAACCAACAGCATCGACCTCGATCAGCTCGGGGATGACGATGTGAACGCCCGCGTGTACATCACCAAGGACAATTTTGCGGTAGGCGACAAGGTGCTCCTGACCTGGTTCGGCACCCCGGCGCAAGGGTCGCAAATCATCGTCGGGCCGCTGGAAAAAGAGGTGTTGTACGTACCCTTCCAGCTCGATTTCCCCATCCCCAACGCCGCCGTCAAAGCCATCGCCAAAGGCGCAGCCTCGGTCGGCTATGTGCGCCGTCGCAGCGGTGAAAGCGACCGCCCCTCAAAAAATGCCAGCGTCACCGTGAATGGCGACATCAGCCAGTTAGTCGCCCCCACCGTCGACGAGGCACCGGGCGGCACGCTGCCACCCGAAACGCGCTGGGCGACTGTGCAGATCCCTTGGTATTTCGGTCGCAACAGCAGCGACCTGATCAACCTGATCTGGCAAGCCCAGGCCCCCGGTGGCGGCACCGTTTATTACGAAGACCCGCGTCCGGTCGGCAACGTAGCGGACAATCAGCCCCTCCTGCGCAGCGTGAGCAACGCTGACATCCAGCGTTTCGATGGCCTGCGCGTCAAGGTCTATTACGTCGTCACCAATAGCGATACGGGTCTGTTGAGCGTACGCGAGTCGCTGCCGTTCATGATGCAGGTCGGCGTAGCACTGCCGACGTTCGACCGGCCGGAAGTCGAGGGTGCACCCAATGATGTGCTCGATCCGGACAACGTGCCGCCGACCGGTGCCACGCTGGTGATCCCGTACCTCGACACCCTCGACAAGGACCGCGTGAATTACCGCTGGCGCGGCTCAGCCAGTGGCGGCAGCATCAGCGACCATGTCGACCTCATCCCCGCCACCGCCGGCAAGCCCGTGCGGATTACCGTTGAGAAAAAATACGTGACCGCCAACCTGAACGGTACGGTGGTCGCCGATTACAGTATTCAGCGCGGCGGCGTGCAGTTGGGGCATTCTCGGGAATTGACGCTGCGCATCGGGGCGGCGCTGGGGGAACTACGGCCACCGTTCCTTGTAGCACCGGCCAAAGATCCGATTGACGTATTGGACTACCCGGACGGCGTGACGGTGCGCATCGAATTCCTTGAAGCATTGAGCGGCGACATGGGACGTCTCGTGGAAGTCAACCCACCGGCAGGCTCGCCGCAGTTTCCACTGGTGGAGTTCAACAGCAACAAACGGGTGAACACGGTGTTGAGCCAGACGTTTCTCGCGGCAAGGCAAGGCAAGGAGATAAAACTGCGCTGGAATTTGAATCGCAATGGAGGGCAGGCAGGAAAGTCAGGTCTATTGGAAGTGAACATATTGAAGATTGCAGATGAGGACGCACGACTCCCTACTCCCTTTATCAATCGCGCCTCCGGCGACGATCTCGACGTAACGAAGCTAGAGCCAACAGACACAATATCTGTCAACCCTTGGCCGCACATCCCTGGCGAACTAATCTCGTTAGTACTGGAAGGGGAATATTTTGACGGCACTGATTTCAAATCGGAGCTGGTCAAAAACGAACCAACCACACCTCCCGGCTTCAGCACTCTTCTGCCGCTTGAAGAATTAAAAAAACAAAAAAACAACAGCAACCTCAACATTAAATTTAATACATCCACCGACACTTTAGGCGACTTGATAACAACCAAGTTCCCAGAGAGGAATTACAAAATACAAAACGTGATACTTGAAGAAAATTTCGATGAGGTACCGATTCAATCAATTGGCTTTAACGGAACAATCGAAACCCCAGCCATGACAATCAAATTATTATCCACCGCCACGACACTAGAAATCGCAAAACTGGACACGCTCAATCCGCCGCAACCGAAACCTCCTGCACAGGAGGGGAAAATGTACCAGAATGTTTTATATCTATGGTCAACTTCAGCTGCCAAAATCCTAATAACATTTAAAAAACCCTATTCATCGATTAGCTTTTGGTACAACCAGACAAAGTCGACCACCAAAGTAACTTTTTTTGGACCCAACAGACTTCTCCTTGGCACACAAAACTTTAAAAGTAATGAGTTACCCTCGCAGCTGGACAATATGACTGCCACTTATTCCGAAATAGTAGAAATGGAAATCTCAGGAGCAAATGACGCTTACTTATTAGACTGCTTCACATTCAAACTGTAGATAAAGATAGCAGACAGAGAAGGGTGATATTGCATCCAGAGAGTCACCCGATCTTCTGCGTATTAAGTGGAGGTGTTTAAAAGACACCTCCAGACACGCCTCCAAGGCTACACATCCTTGCGCCGTTGCCTACAGCTACGCCAGAATCCGCCGGCTTGTGCGCCTTGGGGGCGGGTTCTATTGTGGGTCGGTCGCTGACGAATCAGCGATCGGGTCTCGCAGCCCGCTGATTTCTAGACGCACAACTTCCGCCCTTGTTTTATGGCGGCTGTACGTGGGAGACCTTTGGGTCTGCCGGTTCTAGAGTCCCGGTCTGCGACCCGCGTATAGCTGCCACCTCCCTTTCGTATCGCAGCGAAATGTGGCAGCTCCGTCGACTCTAGGAGCTTCACCATGATCAAACCAACACCCAACCCACCCGATACCGACACCACCTCCCCCTACGAATCCCTCGATTCAAAAAAACTCCACGAAGCCGCCGACCGCGCCCTCGACCACTACCTCTGCTCGCCCGGCGCCACGCCCATTCAGCGTA